>NZ_CANLZC010000003.1 GCF_947495455.1 uncultured Shewanella sp.
TGACTTAGGCACGCCTAAGGTTTTACAGTTATATGGAAAACGCTGGGGAATTGAAACAAGTTTTAGAGATATCAAGGATTACCGTTTTGGTATGGGCATGAGTGCAACGGTTACTCGCTCAACGGCAAGACGGGATAGGTTATTCCTGCTAAGTGCGTTGGCTATCGGTTTACTTACCTTATTAGGTAAGGCTGGCGAAGAGGCGGACTTAGAAAAAACCATTAAGGCCAATACCACAAAGAAAAGAAGCTACTCATTATATCGACAAGGTTGTATTTACTATGAACTGTTACCGACGATGAGAGAGGAATGGGCGCATCCATTAATGGAAAATTTTTATCGTTATATGAAGAACCATCTTATTTATCGCAATGTCTTCGGGATTATTTAGAATAAAAATATGAGGGGATCTTTAAGATGTCAGACAATGAAAAGTCGCAGTCACACTGGTATGTGCTGCAAACTAAACCCAATGCTGAAATCGGCTTAAGTGAATTGATTGACGCGAATACTGCGGCGGGTATTTGGAATATTCAGTGTTACTTACCCATTCTTAAACAAGGCGCTAAAACCTTGCCTATGTTTAAAGGTTATTTGTTTGTCTATCACGACGAGAGGGGGTTTCATCAACTCAATTATCAAACAGGCGTGAAGGGCTATGTTCGCTTTGGCGGTATGCCCAGTCAAATATGCCTTCGAGACATTGAGTTAATGCACCAAGTCGAAGCCCACTTTAATGGAGTCAACTCAGTGGATGCTTATCTTGTAAAAGGCATGAAAGTGCGGATCACAACGGGTGTGTTGGCGGGCCGTACAGGCGTGTTAATGGACAGCCCAAAAGGAAAAAAGGTCGCATTAGAAATTGAAAACTTAGGTCGAAGTTTATTGGTGCAGGTGCCGCCATCAGACTTATTGGTGCTACCTTGCAGTGATCAGTCTAGGTTCGCCCCTAGCGAATGATTATGTCTTATATAAGGCAACCCCACTTTTCTCATTTTAATTTGTCGATTAAAGGGATGTTTCATGAACCCATTGCAAGTGATGTTTATTATTGTGTGCCTTTATTGTGGCGCACTGACCTTAAGCTGTAAGGCTAAGCCGCTGCCCAATGTCTATGGCGCCGAGCTTATTAAAGTCATTGATGCCGACACCATAAAAGTCCGGCTCTTACTCTACCCTGGTTTATATCAAACCGTGAATTTGCGCATTGCGGGCATCGATACGCCTGAGTCTCGCCGCGGGGTCAAAAATGGTCAACGTATTCGTGAATGTGAAATCATTTTAGGCCATCAAGCCAGCGATTATGCCCGCAATTTGCTGCACCATGCTCAGCAGTTACAAGTGAGAAATATTGACCCTAGCCTCACCAAATACGCCAGCCGCATCAATGGTGAGCTGTGGCTGATAGACGGTGATTCTCCTATGAATTATGGCGCGCATTTAATCGAGCAAGGTCTGGCAGTGCCTTATACTGGCGGTGCTCGCCAGCCGTGGGAGTGTAAAAAGGTGACGCCGTTACCGTAATAAGTGAACAGTCTTGAAAAAACGTGAGCCCTCAGCGTATCGAAAGCCCTCAGCGGATCGATCGAGAGCCTTCAGCGAATAGAAAGTCTTCAGCGCATGAAAAGTAGAAAAAACCCTTGAACGAGAGCCTTAGAGAGAGCTTGTAGCGTACAAAAAGTGATAAGCAGCTCAAGGCAGAGAACCTGATCACATAGGCTCATCGATTATCTAAAACTCACTAATAGGTTGATTTTATTGGTTAAAGTTGCTTTTTTTGTATCAATTATATGACGCTAAGGGGCTCCTAGTTAGGGATGAGCATATGTTACAGAAAAACCGACAAAGGCACCTGTGCCAACATGACAAAATCATTATGCTAAGTAGTCTGCTCAGTAAGGTAGCCTGCAAGAGAGCCAGCCTGATAGCGAGGATGATGACGAGAATGGTGACGAGAATGCCGGCCTTTGGCAGGGCAGTGTTATGCATTTTTTTATGTTTTAAGTCTCGGTCAGGTGGTGCTTGCAGGACAGGAAACACCAAAGCAGGGAATACCAGAGCAGGAAATACTAGAACAGAAAACACCAGAACAGGAAATACTAGAACAGGAAATACTAGAACAGGAAATATCAGGGCAGGAAATATCAGAACAGGAAATACCAGGGCAGGAAATACTAGAACAGGAAATACTAGAACAGAAAACATCAGGGCAGGTGATGCTAGATGATTTACCGCGATTAACACGCAAACCTTGGGATCAGCGGCTCGATTATGTCCTCAGCCTGCGCCGAGATATTGAAACTATTACTATGCCTCAGGAAACTGGAGTGGGCAGTGCGCTGTTTACCATTGACTCAAGGCCCTATGATGTCACCTTGAGTGTTGGGGGCAACCTGTTTGATAACACCTCTGTGTTTACGGAGTTTATGATCAATCGCAATCAATATACCTATAATCAAGCTCATCCTAAGGTGGGAGTGGACTCTTCGGAGTGGCGGCTGGATGTGTTATTGGAACATGATTTTGGCGGTGGTTATACCTTAGGGCTCGATGGTTATTATGCGGATCGCAGTGACAAGTATAATATCGAATATCAGCTACCTGAGCAGACCATAATCCAGCAATATAATGATGACACTCAAGCTGTTGGCATGGATTTAATGGCATCACGCACCTTCTTTTTTGATGTGTCCTTTAATGTGCCCTTGATGGTACGTTTAGATTATAACTTGAGTTATTGGCGGTCTAAGGGTAATGAAGACACTGTCTCTCGGTATTATCAAAATCTGGCCTTGAGTCAGGCCATACAGTGGCGCTTTGATTTGCAAAGTGTGTTGAGCTTGCAGTATGTGGACTTTCCCGATGATTATTTTGTGTTAACCGAATACATTCAAGATGTGTATTTTCTTTCGGCAGAACTTAATTATCGATTTACTCAAGTGAGTCAATTTTCTCTGGGTTGGCAACGGCTTGAATTTGGTACCCGCTCAAACATAGTGACCTGGTCATTTCGTTTTGAATACCAGTTTGGTCTTGATGAAAGTAAGCGCCGCGCTAGGCAATACCGAGTGCCTAAGCCCATTTACCGTATTCGTGGGTTGTTACATTGAGACTTTAGCCGAGTTCAGGCGACTTCAGTGGTTTCTGTACTACATGATAAATTACATGGAAAATGTAGGCAGCAAAGAAAATTAAGACAGCCATCATTAACGGCATATTTTAAATCCTTTGATTAATCGTGGTGGGTTATAAATATCCAAATCAAACTCACTCATTCCGCCAATATCGCACATTTTCCCAGATTGGCAGCAGGCATTAGGTTAAAAACCGTTAGGTCATGATTTGATAAATGCTGAGTGCAGAATTCTGGCTAAAACCTCAGTATATTACTGATTAATAGTGGCTGGCTATAAAATAATCCTAGGGATGATATGCTTTATAAGCAAAGGGGACAGGGTAATACATATCCACATCAAACTCACTGATGTCCCTAATCTCACTCATTTTTCAAGACCAAGAATAAGCATTAAGTTAAAAGCAGTCGGGCCATTATCTGATAAATGCTGAGTGTAGAATTCTAGCGAAAATCTGAGTATGTTACTGATTAATAATGGCTGGCTATTAATAATCATTTTGCACTGGGAAGGCTTAAGGCCGGCCCGCTTAAGTTTCTCTGATGTGCCAGATGCAAGACCTGCAAGGTACAAGACCTGACCCCCTAGGTCTTGCACCTAGGTCTCCGTTAGGCTCCTCTCAGATTGAGAATTATTAAATGAAAATGCGTAAGGAGATGCTGTGGAGCAACTTAAACCCAAAACTAACAACAATTATACGACAAATGACTATATCGACATGAATGTAGTGGACGAGCTACGAAAAAATCATGAGCATAAGGCAAATGGTAAACACGTGGCCGTAATGTATTACGGTGCAGGGGAAACAGATTACGTGCTACAAGGATAAAATATTAAAAACACGCACGCGTACATGAAAATTCAACAAGAGGTCGCACAACCAAAAGGTGATACCGGTTTTGGGACGTGCGGCGAGTGCTTAGCCCTGAACAAGTATACAGACGGGTCCGTAACAGCAGAAAATGCTGCCACGCCCGAAACAAAGGCTCGCCTAGAAGCACTAAGGATGGTCGCGTTTAGAAGAGATAAAGAAGGTGATAAAACTGAACTCTATCCCATACCGCCCTGCGCCACGTGTAAGACGTGGGTAGAACCCGCTAATGGTCGATATAGAAACTATACGTCACGACTAACACAGAAATCAATATACGCGATCATGGGGAAATATAAGAAGACGGGCGACTCCTTAGCGACGTTGCTCGGTGCCGAAGAAACGTATACCTCAAAAAGTAACGGTGTCGAAGGCCTAAAAGAATCCGGTAAGTGGGTGTATGGTAACCCCTGGGTTGGTATGCTCAAAAAAAATGATGCCGCGGTGGCTCAATCGATCATAGACATATCACAGGAGGCGCTACCCGGCAAAACGATCACCGTAAAACTAAGTGACTGGCTAGAAAAGTATGCGGCTAATTGCAATCAGGTGCCTACTAATACACAAAATAACCGCTTGCCTTCGCAGTCGACCTTCACTATAGCCGTACCGCCGAAAAAATGAATGCGCGGTAACAGACATGTACAGATAGTATCTGTAGACAATTGTAAAACATGATAGGGATTAGACTTTCATATAGCATCCAAAGCTTGCGGGGTCAGGTCTTGTATTTTGCAATTTTGGCTTTCGGCTTCCTCGTGTACCTACGGGGTCAGGTCTTGTATTTTGCATACCTGGCTTCCTCACGATCAAGTGACCAAAAAATAATTGAAATAACCTAACTGAAATTAAAACCCTTTAAATCGAAATTTATTTTCACATTTTATTTAATCATACGTCTTTTCAATACAGTAATACTTCATCTTGAGCCTGAATTGGGAATTCATTCAATTAAGCTTGCGTAAAGTAAGCGGGTGGCGGTAACCACTTAATAATATACAAAACTCAACATTTCTAATCAGGCGGAACGTCTGCGCCTCAGGCTTAAGCCTAATCATTTCATGATTGAAAATCGAACGCTCAACCTTGAGTTGTACTCATAGCGTTATGCAATAACGCGCTCACCTTAACCTAATAAGCATATAAGGAAGCTTATGTCTAATTATCAAACACCTGGTATTTATATAGAAGAAAAGTCTGTACTGCCTCCGTCTATTGCGGGGGCTTCTACAGCTATCCCCGCTTTTATTGGTGTTGTGGCAAAGAACTTGTCCAATAAACGGGCCACCAGAATCACCACCTTAGAAGAGTATATCGCTCTGTTTGGCACGGTATCGACTGCAGATAAACAGTTTGTCGTTACCCTCAGTGATGATAATAAGGAGATTGCAAGCATCACGCCGCCGACACTCTCCTCTTCCAGCCCTATGTATAACAACATCCGTTTCTATTTTGATAATGGCGGCGGCCCCTGTTATATCGTGCCTGTAGAGAAAGATTCTGATTCATATAACCTTGCATCATATACCGACGCCCTTGATGTACTGTCGACTGAATCTGAGCCGACATTAATCATTCCTGTGGCTGATAAGCTGGCAGTAAGCGATTACCATTCACTCGTTGTTAAGGTGCTTGAGCAGTGCAATAAAATGCAAGACCGCTTTGGTATCTTCGACCTTGTTAGTGAAGAGCGAGATACCGAAGACAATCCTATTATATCCACGTTGGATAAAGCTGAAAATTTCAGGGGTGGTGTTAGCGCCAGCAAAGATGTACTCAAGTATGGCGCCGTCTATTACCCGGCATTAAAAACCCAATACGGCTACGAAATCGACGACAGCCAGATTTCGGTAACCTATAAAGACGAGTCTGGTGCGGATACAACCCATATGTTGGATGCCGCTGATATCAGCGATGAGGTTAAAAACCTAATTCAGCGGGAAGTGAAAACCTACCGCCTGACATTGCCAGTTAGCAGTGCCATGGCCGGGGTTTATGCCAAGGTTGATAATGAACGAGGCGTATGGAAAGCCCCTGCCAATGTGGCACTTAACTATGTTACAGAGCCTGAGATTAAAGTGACTAATGAGGAAAATGGTCTGCTTAACATCGACGCTGAAACTGGTAAGTCCATCAATGTTATTCGTGACTTTGGCACCCGCGGAAATTTGGTTTGGGGGGCGCGCACCTTAGCGGGCAATGACAACGAATGGCGCTATGTCCCAGTTCGACGCCTGTTTAATTATGTTGAAGAAAGCATTAACAATGCCACCAATTACGCGGTATTTGAGCCCAATGACGCCATGCTTTGGCTGAAATTAAAATCCAGTGCCGTCAGCTTCTTAACCGATTTATGGCAACAAGGCGCGCTTGCGGGCAGCTCTGCGGATCAGGCCTTTTTTGTGCAGGTAGGGCTGGGGCAAACCATGACTCAGCAAGATGTTCTGGAAGGGCGCTGTATTATCAAGATTGGTCTGGCCGCCGTTCGCCCGGCAGAATTCATCATCATGAAATTCACCCATCATATTCAACAGTAAACCTGTTTCAACCATTATTAATAAGGAAAAATAAATGAGTGAAAATGCAATCCCACTCCCGGTCTTTCAGTTCCAGGTTAACTTCGACAAAGAAAGCATTAACTTCAGTGAAGTCTCCGGGCTGAATATCGAGTATGAGCCGATCACCTATAAACACGGCTTAAGTTATAAAGGTGAAATTCAACATATTCCCGGCAACCGCACACCGGTAAAAATCACCTGTAAAAAAGGCATCGCACATAAATCAGAGGCATTAATTGAATGGATTAAAACCGTTCAGCTCAACCAGGTTGAGAAAAAAGTGGTCACTATTTCTATGCTGGATGAAACCGGTGAAAACGAGCTTATCACCTGGACATTAAACAATGCCTTCCCGACAAAACTCGAAGGCCCGTCTTTTAATGCAGGTTCTAATGAAGTTGCCATTGAGACCATAGAATTGATTGGCGACAAGCTCTCGCTCGAGCATAAATAATACTTTGTTTAAGGTAAATACAATCAAATGATTGTATTTACCGCTTTAATACTAGGATAAATCATGTCTTTGTATGATCTATTAGAAAAAACCAACTTGAGCATTACAGACACGCCCGTCAGGTTTAACTTTGCCGTTATTTTATTTCCAGGCGGCACGCCTGTCCCCAACCCCATTGATATACGCTTTAGTAAGGTCAGTGGCATGAATTGCTCGATTGAAACAGAGCCGTTAGAAGAGGGGGGAGAAAACCTAGCGAGGCATTTACTGCCAAAAAGGGTAAATTATGAAACCTTGAAACTGGAAAGGGGCATGGTGATTGGTTCTTTGTTGAATCTTGAGTTCTCCCTTGCCATGACAACATTGGAAATGGTGCCGGGCAATGCCATGGTATGTGTCTTAAATGACTTGGGTATTCCCGTCTCCTCTTGGTTATTTTTAAAAACCTACCCGCTTAAGTGGAGTGTGTCAGATCTGGATGCCAATCAAAATGATTTGATGATAGATACCATGGAACTGGCGTATGAAAAGTTTATCCCCTTGAGGCTATAAAATATGGAAGATGATAAAAGCAAATTGATAATCAATACCAAAGTTAAAGAAGATGATAAACATAAGCTCGATGAAGATGCAATTGTCGATAAATGTGTTGATCGAGTCATAGAAGCGCTGACTTCGTTACAATTTCGTTAGGGGGAATGATGTCTGAACTCATTAATAAGTTTATTCATCAAAAATTAAGCATTAAAAAGCTGGATGAAAATGGAAAGGAAATAGGTGATCAGCCGGGTGAAAGCTTTCAGGTGATGTTCAACCCAACTCACTATCAGGAAAAATTTGGTGTAGACGTTGTCTGTAAAACACTTATCGATGGCAGTGAATATTTAACCTATAAACAGCTACAAGATCAGACGCTTGAATTTGAACTGTTATTTGATGAAAGTTATGTCAATGAGTATGTCTGGCGCAGGTTAACTAAAAGCTTTGATAGTGTTGCTACGCAAATCGAAAACTTCAAAAAAACCACTGGCTATCCTTTGGCAGGGGAAAATAAACCAAACCAAGTAAAGTTGGAGTGGGGGGGAAATAACTTTAAAGATGAACGCTTCTTTTTACAGAGTATGGTATTGAATCATTTGATTTTTAATCGTTCAGGAAATCCAATAAGAACCAAAGCTAATGCTATTTTTAGAAGGGTCAATACCCTCAAGAGTGAGCAAGCGGATAACTCAGGCTCAGGTAGCAAATCTGCACCTATATCTAAACTAGAATTGAAAATTGGCTAAGGAAAGTACATGAGTGAATTTATTATATCTAGTGCTGATAACTCTGAAGTGAAGGTTAGTGTTGAAAAGTTTAAGTTTATCAGTAGTGTGAATCGGATCCCTTGTGTCTACCTTGTATTAAACGAAGATAGTAAGCTGTTTGATGATAAGAAATTGATTACTCTGAAAGGGGACTCGTCTATTGAGTTTATAGGATTTGTTAGCGAGAAATCCAAATCCTTTAATGGTGGTGTGTTTACATATGAAGTAAAACTTATTCACCCTGTATATCAATTAACCAAACTGAGAAAAACAAGAGTTTTTCAAGAAGGAAAAGAGTCGAAATTACTTGAAAGTATCATAGATTTATATCCTGATTTAGGCTTAAGGTTTAAGTACAAAGGTGCCAGTGTAGATAAAGTTGAACAACTCATACAATATGAATGTACGGACTGGGATTTTTTATTGTCTCGAGCCGAGGCAAATGGGTGTGTCGTTGCTGTAGATGGTAGTGAAATCAGGTTGGTAAATACAAGTGAACTGTTAAAAGGGGAGGCGAGTAAATTAATAGATAATTCAGAAATAAAGTCGGTAAACCTTAAATCTTACTATCAACAGGCTGTTGATGAAGTTTCTGTGAGTTTTCATAATCGTGACAATTTGCAAGCTCCTTTGGCTGAGTCAGTTAAAACGAAAGATGTAAACCTAAAAATAACCCAGCAGCCAGCAATTGAAGAAACTACGATGTGCAAATATCAAGGTGTATTTGGCGAAGTCAATGAAGCAAAAAACTGGTCGACGGGGAAAGTATTACGTAATCTACTGGCTAGAATTCAAGGAAAAATTGAAGTTGTTAATTTACACTACTCAAAGTTGTTAGCACCAGTAAGCTTAGCGGGCTATGAGGATATGAATGGTGACTCTTTTATTACTGGCACCGAAATTAAGTTTCAAAGCGAAAAGATAGAAACGGTGTTAACCATTGGCCTTTCCGAAACTGAATTTATGGATTTGCATTCGGTGCATTCGCCACCAGCTGGAAATTTATTGCCCGCTATTCAAGGGCTTCAAATAGGTTATGTTGCCAAGGTTGAACAGGACAGCAAACTTAAAGATCGCATTAAAGTCATGATACCTTCTTTACATGCAGGTAAAGAAAAGGCGAATAAATCTGTTTGGGCGCGCTTAATTTTTATGGCGGCAGGCCATAGCCGAGGTGTATTTTTTACGCCTGAAGTGGGTGATGAGCTCCTAGTAGGGTTTTTAAATAATGATCCCAGGCATCCTTATGTTTTAGGGTGTTTGTACTCTCATAAAACAAAAGGTGAAAATACCAAGCAGCCTTTTCTTATTAATAGTAAAGAAAACCAACATTCCGGCATTGTCACAAAAGAAGGATTAGCGCTGGAGTTCAATGATAGTAAAGAAGGTAAGTCTTTAAGTTTGTATGCTCCAGGGGCTGATGAAGCAGCTTCTAAGGACAATAGTTTTGGGTTACATATAAAAAGAATTGATCAAGACACAGTTGAGCTGCTCAATGGAGCTAATAACTCTATTGTTCTCAATAAAGCGGGCATTGAAATGAAAGCAGGGAATACCACCTTATTGCTTAACAACGAAGGTGTGACTGTCAGTTAAAAGGAAAAAATATGAATAGTACAGGTTGGGAGTTCCCGCCCATTTTTAAAAATTTGGGCTCTGCCATTGGAATGAGTAGTGGCGGAGAAAAAATAAAACAATCATTAAAAGTGATATTTTCAACCCATTTAGGAGAGCGGTTAAAACATGCTGACTTTGGTTGTAACCTTGCGCAGTTTAATTTTGAGCCGATTACTAACCAGTTTGTTAGTGTATTAGAAGATGAAATAACTAATGCGATAAAAAAGCATGAGCCGCGTATTCATCAATTTAATCTTGCGTTAAGCCATAGTGCTGATACACCTGAAACGATAAATATCAGGGTTAAATATTGGCTGGATGGATCAGATGAAGAACAAGTGTTTACTTATCCATTAGCCTTAGAAAATATTTAGTTGCTCTTCCATCAATAAATATTGTAACTCTTTTCGCTTAGCTGAGTTAGTTTAGTCCTCCTTTCTTTTTTTTGAATAATGTCAAACCTGTGTATTTTTTAAATACACCTTAGGTATTTCCCGTGCGCAATTAAGCTGGCGCATCATCAATTTTTAGCTAATTTTGAGGTTTTATTCGTGTCAATAGTAATCAATCGTCAAGGTATGACGCAGACTCAACGTTTATTTCCCGCGCTGGATCCATCCTATTATTCGATAGATGAGCGGGAATTAATAGAGCATATTCGCTACTTACAGCGTTATGCAAAAAAACTCAGGTTTCATCAGCAAAAAGACATAGAAACCGAGACCAAGGAAAATGAAAAACAGTTTTGGAGCAAGTTTTTAAATTTCACTGAGCAGGAGCTGATTGAAATTGTCAGTATCTTAAAGCAGCCAACACTCCTTGAGCAGAATCCGGCATTACAAAGTAAATATTTCCAGTCCCACTACAGCTTAGTGTTTACTTTTATTCAATTGCTGGACTATCCCAAGTTAAGAATGGCTCAGCTAACTCGAGAGCATTTGGATTATTGCTATCAACTTAGCCTGCAAATGTCACAAAAAGCCGCCCGAGCCGACAAGGTGCATGTGATTGTCGAACTTGCCAGCTATATTGAGCAATTAGCTCTGGATAAGGGCACGCTTGTTTATGCCGGTGAAGACACTGAAGGGCGCAGGGTAGAGTTTGAAGTCTCACAGGATATGCTGTTTAATCATGCCCAAGTCAGCGATATTTGCTCCGTTCAGTTTGATCAGGCAGAAACTGGCTTGGCCGAAATTCGCAGCCAGGCCGGAGAAGGTTTAGTCGGCTTTAATGCCATGCTGCTACACGCCTTGGGCGGCTTGGAAAACCTGCCACCGTTTCCCAAACTGTTAGGTTTAGAGCAGACATTGTCCTTATCCCAGTTATTGAACAACTGGTATCCCGATATTCGAGAATTGAGTGCAGAGCAGTTGTCACAGTCGGATCGGGAGTATGTTTTTAACCGTTTAAACTTTCTCAGTTTATTCGAATGCCAGTTTGTTTTTGATGTGCTTTATCGCGATACCAGGCAAGGGGCCGAAGGGGTACTGCCAGTAACCGAACGAGAGTGGCAGCAGGTTTATCGGATCATGGCCGTTATTCATGATGAAACCCACAGGAAAAGCCGCATCGCCCAGCTTAAGCAATGGCACCAGGAGAAAGGGATAAACGGACTGTTAGAGTGGCTTTTTGGCGCCCCCGGTCCCAGCGACATGTTACATGCCTTTCCTAAACTGAATGTGGCAGATTTTACTCAGAAACAGCAGCAGGCAGTGATCAGTTACCCAGTAGCCGTTTTATATTTCAGTCAGACAAGTGCCGCTGAGCGTTATGTGCAAAAACACTTGTGTATGGAGTACCGTGATTTTTCCCAATTGATGTCGAATATCTTGGGGGAAACGTCGGTGATTTCCTGGGAGTTGGTGTACCGTCTTCTTGAAAAAGCCTGGAGCAAAAAGCGTCATTACCAGTACCCGTCGATTACCGATACCAGAGTGACGGGAATGCAGCAGCAAGTGCTGCACACTAGCCTTGACAATATCCAGCCCTTTAGTCCTTTTCAAGGCGGAGAAGCGGCCGAGATGGGACTGCAGCTTCAGTCTGATCTACTGCTGATGAATGAAGGCGACCGAAAGGTAGAACTGATCATTGACTGTAAAGGTGAGACCTTGCCGCTTAATACCTTAGCCGAATTGGGTAACCGCTTTGCAGCGAGTGAGTTTTTCAAGGTGTCGCTTAGTACCGAGCAGGGCTGGCAGGAAGTGCCTGAATATCAGTTTGATTTTGGTGACATGTTTACAGAGCCAGTCATACGGGATACCGCCAGCCATACGGTGCAAATATTTGCAACCAGCTATACCCTGAGTAATCAGAGTGATACTTTAAAAGCGCAGTTGCTTGGTCAATATATCGCATTAGAAAATGGCTGTTGTTTTGAAATAGAGCAAGTTATTCGGGACGGACAAGAATTCCAGTTACGCCCCGTATTGTATCAATCAGGGCAAAACGCGGCCGCCCTAATAGCCAAATTCAATTTGGTAAACGAAAGCGGCGGGGTGTCGGGTGGCTTAAGCTATTCATTTGCCAGTCAAATATTAAGCGCTGGTGATGAGAGCTTTTCTCCTGAGCAGCAGGGGCATTTTGTTGTTGATGACAGCGGCAATGTTTATCAGATCCAGCGCTTTGTTAATGCCTCTGAAATTGAAGTGTCGATTTTGTGTCGTACCAGCAATGCCGAAGAGTTTGCCAACAAAGTATGGAAGTCTCTGCAACCTGAATTTGTTCCAAACCTGAATTTAAGTGATGTACAGTTAACCCATGCGACACTTTATGATCCGGACATCGATATTCGAGTGACGGGCAACAGCATTGATTTTACCTGCCCAGACGCTTGCAGCGCGCAGCAGCTGTTCAGCTACTGGCAACAAGCCACAATCACGGACGGGCTTAGCACCAGCCACTTTGAACTGCAACTGCCGGGCAGCGGTAATACTCTGTTACCCGAAGGTGAAAAGGCATTACCGGCAGAAGATCGCTGGTTAAAACGTTATCGCAGTTTGCGTGAACATGGCTTGGATGTCACCTTTGAAGGGCGCCGTGATGAAGCGGCAAGTGTTGCCATACTGCCCGCAAATGATGAGCCTAAAACGCAGTTTTTATTAAAGGGCAATGAGCTTAACATCATACCGGCGGTGAATGCGACGGCGAATGAGGTTGCAGCGGCTTGGCGTCATTGGCGTAGTGCCAATGACGGCTCGAATTTTAATGTCATGAGTCAGGATAAACGCCTGCTCGCTTTACAGCCGCTTAGCGAACAGTCAATGCTGCCGTTGGATATCCAAGAAAAAGCTTATCACTGGCTTGATGCCAAACAAAACGGCTTACGCTTTTCTTATTTAGGGGCCTCGGCTCAGCCGGCCAGCGTACTCTTGAAAGAAAATATCATCGATGATTACGATTTTGAGATAAGTGCAGACAATGTGTTAACGGTTTTGTATCCATTGTGCAGCAGAACGCTGGGTAGTAGCTTAATTAAAGCTTGGACGAAATGGCACAGCGATATACTCAATGATGCAAAGGGTTTTGCAATACAGCTTGTCGGGGATGATATTCTGGATATTGCCGCTAGGGCCGAGTTTGAACTGGGGCCTGTGTATCAGGTGCTGCTAGGGAATGAAACTCTGGGGGTTGCGATTAAGTATTTTGGTGACTTAGCCGATGGCAGCATACTTAACATTTTAGAGGCGGATGTCTTTAAAGCGGAATTTGAGCTAACACCGACACATATCTTGATTCGAGTACCACAAAATTCAAGTATCACGGCACAAGAACTCTTGCTGCACTGGCAGGACTGGCAAGTGGCAAACCCCGCTTCAGGGTTGGAGCTGGATTTGATTGTATATGGCGAGGATGACTTTACCATTGTACCTCAAACTCAGCTCTGGACACACTTTGGCGCAAAAGGGGAAGTTGGCGAGCATGGCTTGGCGGTAGATTACACTTGCAGTCAACACCCAGATCAAAAACCCAATGCCAAGGTCATATGCTGGGAAAATACAGAAGTAACAGATGCCTTTGAGTTTAGCTTTGAAAATGATGAGCTAACGGACTCGGCGGTACTGCATATAAGCTATCCACAAAATCACAGTGAACGTACCATTGAAAAGTTAGTGCAAAACTGGTTGAGCTTCTTGGAAGCAAATTCCCCCCTGGGTTTCTCCATTGCAGCTGCTGGGGAGGGGAGCTGGCAAGTCAGCGGGGATAAGCGCTGTGAATTAATCGCCACACCGCGTGCCCATTATCGAATAAGCACAGCGGGTTCGGCCTATATTCAGTTTGACTTTGTGACTGAGGCTGCAGGTGTGCCTCATCTGAGTATGGCAGAACATGCCGATCGCCAATTTGATATTCAATTTGAGCTGCCTGAGGTTGAGCAGACAGCGGGCGTACCCAATTTAACCCTTTATTATCCTGAGCAAAGCGAATACCAAACGGCTGAAAACTTGTACGATGCCTGGTATCAGCTGGAGCAGCATCACGGTTTTGTGTTGCGGGATAATTCCTTGAAGCTTGTGCCGCGCACGCTTGCGCGTTTGGCTGAGACTGGCAATCAGATCAAATACCTTGACTATTATGGTCTCAGGTTGAGATATGTCGGCTCGAAGCAAGACGTGACCCTTAAGCTGAGTCAGCAAAGCCCGTTTGACGACAGCACCGAAGGCCAGCAATTATTACTCGACTCGGGTTTATTGTTTGCAATCGGTAAAAAGTTAAATCGCAATACTGCCAATATTGAGCTGAGCGGCGTGGTTGACTTTCAGCAACGGGGCGGTATATATCCGGCGGACTCGGTTAAACGTCACAGCATGCGTATTACCACCGAAGTGGACGCATCCTTTATGCCTGTTATGCCGATCCCTGATGCTGAGTTTGCCGGCACCGAAAAAGCGGCAATAAAAGTGCAGCTTAACCCTGGCTATGGCATGGACGAGCCCTACTTTTTATACCCGGTATTTCGCGATATTGTTATCGAGCAGGCTATGATCAACGTAGAGGTGAGAAATTTAACCTCGGTGATTGCCCGCAGCCGGGACAGCTCATTGGATACCCAGTCGGAGCTTGCTCTCTTTGGTCATGAGCTTGGGCATAATGACTATTTTGACTTTGCCCATCCCGAGTTGTGCGGCAAACCGCTTCAAGCCCTGTATTGCGAATATGACTGGCGGGAATTAACCGATCCTATTACCAAAGAAGTAAATCAACTTCCTAATATTCAAACTTATTATAAAAGCTATGGCTTACTGGACGACCATAGCGTTGCCGATGTGGCCAATGAAGACTTTACCACCTCGTTGGCTATTTTTAACCGAAATCGGTGGCATGCTTCGGGACAGACGCAAAACCTCTTAGTTGCCGAGCAGCACTATTCGGCATTAGCTGATATGGGCAGTGAACCCGGCTTGCTGACATCGCCGAAGGAGGTGAGCAACTGGCAGACGCATTTCCGCCTGCAATTACACGGTAACTTTTATCACAGCGCTTATCGGCAGCTGCAACAAAAGTTGCAGCAAATCCAGCGGGAAGCCAGTAGCGCTCAAGCGGCATTTTCAAGCGCAGTGCAAGCTAAACAGGCGTATCATGAAGAGGTTAAAGCCACGCGCATTGCCCTGGAACAGGCCCGGCAGAGTGGGGAGGTCTATCAGGCTGCGCCAATCGCGGCAGTACCGGATTTACCCAACCCGAGAGAGGATGCGCAGGAGTTCAATCAATTTGAGCTACCGCTACCCTTTAGCCCGTTATTGAATAAGCTGAAGCTGGGTTATCGCACTTCTGGAGTGGTGAATTTGTCGAAGAGCTGGGCGGCAACAGCCTTTGAAATGCCTGTTGAGCTATATCGCCAACAGCCTTTTGGCATCAGAAAAATGGCGGGAGAGCAGGACAGTGACGATACTATGCTGCCGGTATATCAACACCAGGGCTACCTGTATCTGGGGTTGACGAACTTGTCGGCGGGGCAAAGTGTATCCCTGTTATTTCAGATAGCCCCGGGTACCGGGGAGGTAAGTCATGAGCGCGACGATGCAAGCTGGTCTTATCTTGCGGGAGAAAACTGGCAAGCGCTGCCACAAGCAGCCCTGCTAAAAGATGAAACCTACCACCTGCAAAATACAGGCTTGCTACAGCTGACGTTGCCAAGTGATGCCACGACCGCTCATACGGTAATGCCAGCCAACCGCATTTGGCTACGCATGGCGTTTGAACGGGACATAATGGGGTTACCCACCATTGTCGGCGTACATACCCAGGCTGTGCTGGCCAAGTATGTGTTAAATGAACAAGCCGTGGAAAGGTTACAAGCGCCACTTGCTGAGAATACTATCACTGCACTGGTTGAGCCGCTCCCCGGGTTGCAGGCACTTAAGCAACCCTATGCCTCATTTGCCGGGCGGGCTGTTGAAAGCGATCAAGATTATTACCAAAGAGTGGCGGAGCGCCTTAAGCATAAACAGCGTTGTTTAACACTCACAGATTATGAAACCTTAGTCCTGGGCGAATTCTCAGAGCTGCATCAGGTGCTTTGTATGCCCAATGTCTTGTACCGCGAACAAAGAGAAGGTGCGGACTTTTTACTAACGGAAGAGGAGAAAGATCTTAAGCTGATTATTATTGCCAAAAGTGCGCCGACCTTTGCGGGATTAGCTATGCGCCCTAGCGCGTCACAGCTGTTAATTGATAGGGTGCAGGCCTTTGTCGACCGGCATAAACCTGTGCGTACCCAAGTGGAAGTCATTAATCCGGGGTTTGAGGAGCTGTCTTTTAGATTAGCGGTAAAATTCAAGCCCGGATTTGATAAAGGTTTTTATGTGAAAACCCTTAACCAGGCGATTGTCGATTATTTATCCCCCTGGTCACATCAGAAGCAGGCCAGTCTGAACTTTGGACGCACTTTGTACAGTGCGGCTGTGGTGAATTTTATCGAGTCGCAGGCCTATGTTGAATATGTGGCCAATTTCACTCTGCTGCGTCAGGAGATTGCTCATCAGGGCTATCAGGAAGTGGTGCCCTTGTTTTTAAATGACGATCATGCCGCCAGCAGTTTGTATTCGGGTAACCTCCTAGTTTCGGCTGACCAGCATATTATTGACGTCATTGAGTCAGAGCTGTATGACGCCGATGCCTATCGGGGCATAGGTTATATGCAAATTGGTGCGGACTATTGGGTTGACCGTCCCGGCGCTGATTTTAGGCTCGGGCTCGGCCAGCTGATGATTGAATCGCCCAGGATCTATCCCGAATTATTGGAAAAAGAGTTACAACTACACATTCCAGAACAGGGAGATATTGCCATGCTATGGCAAGCTTTACTGGAGAAAGAGTATGTGACCGAACAATATGAGATAGGCCCGCATTTTAATACCGATTTGGGTCTGAATGGCTTTGAGGTCGAGCTGGCGGCAGAGGTTAAGCTGATGTTATACCAGCTGTTTATTGCTCGGCGACAATGGCAACCCAGCGAATACCGCTGGCAATTAGACTGACGTTTTAATTCAAATACAGGTTTCCTAACCTTGTGAACAAAGGGTTTAACTGAACCTGAATCAACAAACCGAATCATTTCTTTTTGAATAATCCGCTATTCGAATAATTTTCTTATATCTAAATCAACCTAATGAGTGATCACTATGACCAATAAAAAAAGCCGTTTTCAATTATATGATAAGTTTCGTCAGGGCGCGATTCCAACGGGCGCAGACTTCGCTGAGCTTATTCGCTCAAGCGTTAATGTGCTCGATGACGGCCTAGATATGCCGGAAGATGCGCTGCAGCCCATAAAAATCAGGGGGCGGGGTGAATACAACCATGTATTGGATTTCTGTGATAACGAGTGGAACCCGCAGTGGCGTATTTCACAAGCGGTTGATGGTCAGCCGGAACAAACCGGATTAAATTTTAGCGCCAATGGCAGCAGTCGGTTATTTATCGATCATGAATACGGCAATGTGGGCTTAAGTACTGAGCAGCCCGGTGCCCGCTTGCATATCAGCCAGCTCGGCAGTCAGGATTGCATTCGTATTGATGATGAGGTGGGGGATACCTCGCCATTTATTATTGACAGTACTGGGGCTATGGGCTTGGGCACGTTAGCGCCGGGGGCAGTGTTTCACCTGACCAATAGCGGTGAGCAGGACAGCTTTCGAGTCGATGATAAAAGCGAAGACGATAGCCCATTTGTCATTAAAAACGATGGCAACGTAGGAATAGGCTACAGCGCTTCGCTTGCTAAAGTGGCCATTAACGGCGGCCTTAATGTCGGCGGCACATTTGATCCGGGGGATAAAAATGCCAGTATTCAGGGCAATTTAGTTGTTAATGCCGATACCCAGCTTGGCGCAAGCGATCAGCAAACCGTATTTGTGCCAGCTCAAATACAGTCTGTTGCCGTACCGGATGCCAGCTCCAAAGTCGTAGTGAATGATTCGCTTAAAATTAAGCAAAATCTTGCGGTAACCGGCAGTACGGAGCTTGGCATCGCTGCTGAAGATTCTGTGACCATTAATGGTAATACTACATTAAATGAGACCTTAACGGTTAAGCAGAATGTGACTTTAGGTGATCAAGTAACGGATCATGTCACCATAAAAGGCTCTGCCACCATAGATAATGATTTAACCATTACAGGTGCGTTAACGGTAACCGGAAATGTCATTGCCAAAGATGCTGAACATGTACTGGGTGATGTCACTCTAGGAGATGCTGATAACGATATTATTACCATCGAAGGCACACTAAAGTCGGGGCATTCCAGCGATAAGCTGGAGATTCATGATGCGGTGAATATCACCCAAGAGTTAGTGGTGGGTAAGAATTCGACAACCAACGATTCATTATTCTTGCAAGGGAATGCTGAAGTTAACGGCCATTTTAAACTTGCAGGTAGCACGTACATAAATAAGTTTTCAAACGATGCGACCTTTAGTGAGAATAGCGAGAAAACTTTACCAACAGAGCAAGCGGTGAAAACTTATATCGATGGTGCTATTTCAAGTACAACTAACAGCTTGCAAGCATATGTCCACAATACTTTGCCTAAAGGGGCAATTATTATGTGGTCTGGTACAAGTATGCCAACAGGGTGGGCAATTTGTAATGGGGCTAATGGAACACCTAATTTAAGAGATAGATTTATTGTTAGCACTGGCAGTGCTTATGATGTTGGAGATATGGGGGGATCGAAGGAAGTTAGGCTTACGACCACTGAAATGCCAAGACACACACATACTATTGATGAAGGGGGGAGTCATAGTCACATAATTTCAGAGAAAAGAGGGGAAGGCGGTGGGGACGGCAGTCGCTTTGATATGACTGACGGTGATAGCAATGGGGACGTCACCACACAAACTGATGGTTCTCATAGCCATTCTATTAATTATAGCGGTGGTAATAGTGATGGCACTACCAAAGCGCATGAAAACAGACCCCCCTATTATGCATTGTATTTTATCATGAAAATAACAGAATAATGTATCTCTACCTGTGTATATCTAAGTATCACGGGTATATAGCATATTCGCTTCGCTATATTCGAAACCGAATGTTCACTTCTATTTAACTCATGTGTTATCAGATGGTTGATGACGTTAAAGTTCAGTTAGTTACAGCTTTTATGTAGCTGAAAAAAATACGGATATGTTAGAGCGAATATCGACCCAATACTTTTAATGGGAAAAATTCATGCCTGAACTAAACATAAATGATGAGGTGGATTGGTCACTGTTGCGTGAACAAGGCTTAGCCTATTTACGCACTATCAGTGCCCCTCTTTGGGACGATTTTAGTTTAACCGATCCCGGCCTTACCTTATTTGAAACCCTTTGTTACGGTATTGAGCACCTTAACAAGTATGCAAGCACGCCTGTTCAACAACTCTTGGCAAAGGATGCAAAGCGCGATCAGTATCGTCACTTTTTTAAGCAGGAAGATATTTTAACAACTCACCCCCTTACCGCTTTAGATTGTCGCAAGTTTTTAATTGATATCGAAGGTGTGCGCAATGCCTGGGTGGTGGACGGCGCAGATTTAAGTGAACCTATTTATTACGATAAGGATCATAACCGTCTGGGCCTACAAACAGCTCCCGGGCACAGGCCATTTACTTTGAAGGGGATACATGGCGTTCGCATAGAGGCAGAACCGGATTTGGCGCTTAGTCAAGCGGAGCTGGTTGAGCGCGTGCGCGAGCAGTTACATTCGGCGCGCGCATTGAGTGAGGATTACGGCGCAATCACGGTGCTCGATACTCAGCCTTTATATTTGTTTGCCAAGTTGGAACTTGTTGAAGACGCGGATGCCGAGCTCACCCTGGCCCAGCTTTATTTTGATTTAAAGCAGCAACTTGAACCTAGCGTGCCTAAGTATTCACTGGGCCAGTTACTTGCTCAAGGGCATGCTATGGCGGATATCTATGCCGGGCCTAAGCTTAAAAACGGTTTAATGCTTGATGAAGACCTGGGCGAGGAAAACCGGCCTCAGGAGCTGAGGCTGTCAGATATAAATCCTGTCATTTTGGGATTATCCGGCGTGTCGAATATTAAATACCTGGCGGCCTCACATCGCTTAGATGCCTCCAGGGAGGAAAGCTATGAATGGGTGATGCCCCTTGATGCCAGCCGAGTGTTGCGGCTGGCGCCCTTGGCGGATCAGCCGATCACTTTATTTAAGCAAGGGCTAAAACTTCATGTTGACAGGCAGCGGGTGGAGCAACATTTAAGCCGCCTCAATGAAGAAGCGGACTACCTGCAAGTGCAAAATGCGTTGTTAAGCACTCCGGTATCAATAGAGGATGAATCGACGGCCGACGCCTCGCCCCTAACAAGCAGCTTGGCAGCGTTATTGCCGGAAAATTATGGCTTGAGTTTACACGGGGCACCTGCAGGCGCAGGCAGTGCGCATAAAGCACAGATTAAACAGTTAAAAGCGTTTATTCTGATGTTTGATCAGCTGTTGGCGAACTCTGCCGCGCAAATTAACGCTGTGGGCCGTCAACTGAGTATCGATCAGGATAGCACAAGTGTAAGCTACCTGAGTCAGGTCTTGCAGGACAGCCAGCATTTGGATTTCAGTGAACTTGCCGATCCTAACTGGTTAGCACAAATACAGGCACAGCCGCAGCGAGACCTTGATCGGCGTCAGCGTCTGGTGGGCCACTTGCTGGCGCGCTTTAATGAGCAGTTTGTCGATCGTATTTTGCTTGATATGCAACAAGATGACTATTTTAACGCCCAGCAGACGTATCTGAAAAATCTGGATACTTTATCTCGTAATCGGGCCTTGGGGGTGAATTTACTTGAGGTCAACGATGACGTGAGCAAGCTTAACTTTAACCTAAATCAGCATGGTGTCGCTGCTAATGTGTTTAGCAAACTGGCCATGTCACAGGAGGAGCAGGACAGCTGTTTAATGGTGGAGCATATATTATTGCGCTCTGATTTTAGTGCTTACTCTTTGGCGAATGCTTATTTTGAACAGCTAACGGACACCAGCTCGGATCCCTACAGTTTTTCCCTGACCTTTTATTACGCAAATAATATGGGGCGCTTTGCCACTTTAGAAGGGTTTGACAGTACCTTGGAACATACCCTAATGGCGTTGCTGCCCGGCCATTTAAGCTGCCGCTATGTGCAAGTCAGTCAGGAGCAACTTAATGTGCTCAAGCAGAGCTACGCGAACTTTTTGACGCTGAAATATACGGCAAATGCACCTGAAGAATATCACCAGGCGCGTACAGAGTTGCTTACCCATATGGCGCTGGTGGCACAACGCGGCCCCAGGCTGCACCTGAGTGCTCAGAGCTTTGCGGATGACAGCAGCGAGGTCATAACCTGGCCTGATTTAAGCCCGGTAGCAGAAAATGTCCTACTTACCGATGTGGACGGTCAGGTGAAAGCCGCACTTTACCGACCCGAATTCTGGCAGGGCTTGCCCGCCGTGACGCAGTTGGAAGATGTCATGCTGCCCCTGCCGACAAGCAATACCTGGAGTGTGATGCTGGCGCTGTCTTGGCAAAGTGCGCAGCAAACCTTGTTTGAACTGGTTGGTGAAAATGGCTTTCCATCGGTGTTGCTCACCGTGGCCGAGCAAGAATTGATCCTGCAAATCAATGCTACAGCGGTTTGGCAACATGGGGTCGATCAGATGAGTCCACATTTAATCTGTCTGGTGTATGAACAGGATGCAAAAAATGGCGGTTACACCCTGCAATGTCACCTCAATGGTATTGTCAGCAGCGAACCTGTCGTTCTGTACCTTGGCGCGGAGCAGAATGTGTCCGGTTTATGGTTAGGCGACATCAATATGCACGAAGTGGTTTGGTTAAATTACGCCGCTAAAGGCGACTTGCTGCATTCGCTGACTACGGGTTTGATGGATAAATGGCATTTGGTCAGTAGTGAAGTGCATGCATTGCAGCGCCCCTTTGTTCATTTTGATGCCGCCGAACAAGGCGGCTATACACTTACACCTTCGGGGGACTTTGTGGATTGGCAAAGTCCGCACCTCTTAGATGTGAGCCTAGAACCCAGCTCGCCGGAGAAGCGGCCCGAAGTGATCTATCAGGCGGTGGCTGGCAATACTGGGCTTAAACTGAATAACTCAGCACTGGTGATTAATACGCCAGTATTGCATGAGCCTGTTCAGGCCGCCTTTTTAGTCTTTACCCTTGAGGCAGAGGGTAATGTGCTTAGCACTGAGCAAGGCACAGTCCTGCGGGTGCACAAGGATAGCCTAATTATTGATGTGGCAGAGCAGGCGTTTTCGCTTCCCTTGCCGCTGGCTCCCTGGATTCACTTGTTTATACAGCAACCAGCCCAGGGCGATGACATTCTGGTGATGATAAATGAACAGTACCGTTATACCTTACCTGCCAACGGACAGCAGATCTTTTCAGCTGCGCACGGCAGCTGGCGTTTAAGTCAGGAGCATGAGCAAGCTTCAGGTTTTTCAGGTCTGTTGTTAGAGTTTGCGGCATATTCAAATGTTCTGAGTGATGCAAGGCGTCAGCAGTTGGCACTGTTCCTTGGCAATAAATGGCAACTGGACCAAACCGGGGTTGATACTCTGGCTCAACCTATTTTGCATTTAGATGCCTTGCAGTTGGCAATGATGCAAACGGATGATGAGCAGGTTATTCAAGGTTGGCGTGATAAGCGCTTGAATCCGGCGGATACCCATTTAAAAGCCAGGTTGACGGCTCGTTCACAAAACGGTACGCCGGCACCGGTTTTCATGGCAGATGACGGGGTTAAGGTGGTGAATTTCACCAGCGAGCAGAGCCTTTTGGTGAGTGAGTTAGAACAGCAAAACCTGACCTTGATTGTGCGTTTCCAGTCTGACGGCGTACGGCCCATTTTACGTGCCGAGTTGGAAGCTGAGTTTACTGAGCATACTCAGCTATGGCAGCATTTAATTGACAAAGCCTGGATAGAAATACAAGGCAGCGAAAGTAACAGTGCCGCCATTAGGGTAAGTGCTGAGCAGGCACGCCAGGGACTTGATGACGAGCTGGGGTTGATTAGTCAGGATGTCTATCGTTTTTTACTTAACATTAAAGGGGTAACGGCTGATGACCACTGGGCCAAAGGGGCAGGGTTAGTCTCATTAGATTGCCCGGGGGAATACAATGATATGGGCTTGAGTATCGGCAGTGAAGGCTCCCTGCTGGCGGGAGTAGGCCATAGATATGGCGTACAAACGACATTGTCTTCCTCTTTGCATAACTGGCATACAAGTCACACTGCTGCGCTGACTTTGGACGCTGCATTCGGTGACTGCGCACTTTATCTCGACGGTGAACAAGCCGATGCAAAAAATTTACTTGAACAGGTGAATTTTACTCGAATCACCGGCCTTAAAATCGGCGGCTCATTCCACCAGGGAGCGCCTTTTTATGGCCATATCAAAGAGGTGTTGTTGTTTGAACAGGTGCTGGAGGAAGAGACTATCAAGTCGGTAACTCAGCACCTTGATCGCAAGTGGAGTTTTTAGCCACGTCCCAGCCCCCGCTCTTGCTGTGGCTTATGCATTTGGTTGAGAGTGTGGCTAAGTGTGCCAGAGTGGGGGCTTCCCCTAATCAATATTCAGTAAAAGCCTGCCAATTTATGATAGATGAAATAATAATCAATGTTGAATTTGACTGCGGTGCGCGATCGAATTTAGCGCAAACACGTTTTCAACAATTTGCCAAACAGCGTTTTCTGCCGCAGCTTAAGCTGTGGTTGAAGGATAATCAACTCAGTTTACCCCGAGGTAAAGCTATTGAACTGGATGTAGGAGAAATTTCACCCGATAGCTTAAGCCAATATTTCACCCAGAGCGTTATCAGGCAACTGTCTGACAGGGCTGAATTAGTTGCTTTGCAAGTTGAGAATGATGCTTTAGCCTCAGCAACCTTTGAGCAAGAGCTGAATTTACATCGCCTGAAGGTAGCTGAGCAAAGCAATAAACACAGCGAGTTTTCCCTCGATGATTTAGCGCATTACCTGCTTACCGGTTACCTTGCCCGTGTTTATCGCGATTTGTCTCTGTTGACCGAACTTTTGACGCGGTTTGTTGAAAGCGCTGGCGATGATATCGTGAAGGTATTAACAAAGACCTTGTGTTATCAAGTCGCTCAAAAAAGATTTGAGAGCATATGTACAAACAAGTTGCTCAAGCAAGTGATAGCGCTTATTGCGCCGACAGAGGTTTTAGCTGAACTCCTTGATATGTGCGCTGGCCTGGGGAAAACGCCATTATCGAATGTTGAACAGCGCTATAAAGTGTTGGCAGCATTAGGGCAGGCGCTTCAAGCTCACACACCGAGAGATCCTTGGATCCTGACATCACTTTTTTTACAGGAAAAAAAGGTCTCCAGCGAACAGTTGGTTTGTGTGGAAAACTGGCTGTGTGCCTTGTCTGAAAAGGATATCGGCTGGTTGCGGCTGCTTGTGTTGCCCAGACTTAACCGAAGTGATTATTGCCGCTACTTAGTTGAAAAATTGAGCCTGGATACTGTGACTTATTTGTTCGCACGGCTATTTTCAGTGTCACAATCGAGTATGCAAGCTTATTTAGCCGAGCAAAGGCAGCTTGATGATGAGAAAAGAGGTGATAACAAAAGTGAACAGGAGCGGCTAAGCGTAAAACTGGCTGAATTTGACACATTGTACAAAAAATATGGCCGACTGGATGAAGCTATCCTTACACATGCTGTGGATGAAAAGCGCACCCAGGAAAACAATATTAGTCAGCAAGGATTTTTAAACCGTTTGAGTGAATATTGCCAGCGTTTGCAGCTTGAGTTGCAAAGCGCCAAGGCAGAGATATTGAAGCTTTTTAATTCCTCCTTCGGTAAAGAGGAAGAGCCTGGCTCACAATATTTAACTAATCAAGAGCAAATGCAGACGGTTTTTGCCAAGCTTGTTAATGGCTTGGAGCAAGTATCAAAAAACCTTCAGCAAGCAGTGCTGAATAACCCCGAATTAAAGCGCTATCAGGCTGCCTGGCTGGAAATGTTAAACAGCATCAAGAGCTGTTTTGGAGGGCTGGCAACTGGCGTTCATCAACAGCCGCTGGATGATGAGTTATATGCAGATGTGGACGGTATTATTAATACCTGTCTTCAGTACGTAAACCAAATGGAGCAAACCCATAGTCAAACCCATACTCAAACACATAGTCAAAATAGCGCCTTAACGGGCGAGCCTGAACGGGTGGATATAGCCTGTTTAAATCTGCATGAGTTACAGCAGGCATTGAAGCGTGAAGTTGATAAATGGCATGCACAAATGAGCTTGTTTTCATCGCAGGATGCGAAAGTCTGTACCAAGGAGTCAGCTTTAGCGAGTATACAGGTACAAAAAGCTTGGGTTGTCATCTTGAAGGCGGCAGTCATTCAGGTTTTGGCGGATATAGAAGGCTCAGCGTTCGGCTTAGAGGGAACGCAGCAAAGCCTGATAAAGCTTGAGCAGGCAATCATGAATGTCCATGACATGGCCTTGGCGAGTGTGATGATTTTGGAAGCTGAGCGAAGCTATTGGCTGCAGTTGGGCCGGCAAATGCAAGATTCATTTGCGGGACATTCAGCGATTGTTAACCTTGATGCAGACGACACCAGCTCAGCTGAAAATATCAGCCAGTTTAACAAACTATGTTCGGCTTTGTTGCAGTTAATCGAGAGCCTTGAGAGCATACTGACGGCAGCACAGCGTTATCAACACACCCCAGATCCGACATTCATTGAAGATGCTTTGACCAGGTTACAACAGCTGGAGTCTCAAACCTCTATGTCAACTGCGCCAGTTTACGCCTTGGGCCTGCAATTATTAACCCCGAAAAAAGAAGCTGAGGTTCCCCTTGTAGATGTTTCGCCAACTGGGGACTCAAGACTCCCGCTAATAAAGGAGCAAGAGAATACTAATCCCGGCGAGACCAAGACCCACCTGCCAGTAGGAGAGTCGGGGCTGGTGATCATATGGCCCTATCTGAGCCAACTATTTACCCAGTTGCAATGGCTGAATAAAGAGCAGCAATTTAAGCAGTCAACATTTCACGAGCGGGCAGCGTATTGGTTATATCAACTGTGCCATGGCAAAGCAGAGCCTGTTGCTGCCTGTTGCCCGCTAATCAACATACTGCTGAATTTGCCTGCTGATTCTGTGATAGATGACGAAATTGAACTCAGTGAACAGGAAAGCAATGCAGTCAATCAATTATTTACTCAGTTGGCGCAGCATTGGCCCGCCCCGGTGGCACAGTCCTCAGAGCAAATACAGCGACTGTTTTTTAAACGACAAGGCAGCTTAATCGAACAGGCCAGCGGTTATCGGCTGCAAGTCAAACCTCAACTGCAAGATGTGTTGTTAAATACCTTGCCCTGGCCCTATGAAACTGTGGTTTTACCCTGGATGTCATCTCACTTACATGTCGAGTGGAGTACCCATGATTGAAAATGTATTGGATTTTATAAAAGAAACCGCTGAGAGCTATATTACAGAGCAGATAGGCAATGCACTTGGTGACGAAAAAGTGGTGCTGACCACCTTTGTTGACGATGCCGGCAAAACCCAAATCCCCATTGAGCGGCTGGGTTTAAGCCTGTTAAACATTGAGCATGAGCGAACCTTTCGTGCAGGACCTAACGTGCCCATGAAGCAAAGCAATGCTGGCACTCCTGAGCAGGCGGTATTTCTCCATAAGCCGGTTGACGTTAATTTACAGCTGATCTTCACCGCTAATTTTTCCAATTATCAGGAGAGCCTGAAACATATTTCCTATGTGATCCAGTGTTTTCAGTCACAAACCAATCTGGTGTTTGAACCGCAAGATGCTGAGCTGGAACCTATGCCTTTGCATATGGAGATCAACACGTTACCTTTGGAGCAGCAGCACTATATCTGGAGTATGATCGGCTTGAGGTACTTGCCATCTGTGGTGTATCGCCTGCGTATGGTGCGTATTCAGGATATCAACGACAAGCGGGTTAAGCCTGTGATGAAGTCGATGAAGTTTTCAGAGGGACAAAAAGAGGAGCAGGATTAATGGCTACCTTAAATTATCAAAATTTATTCTTTTTAACCTTGAAACACAGTCTTTATCCCAAGGCCAACCGCAACCTGTTTGACGTAGAGCCGATATTTGAATGTCGAGCCCTGATGAAGAACCTTAAGTTTGATTTTTACCAAAACGATGAAGGGTTTGGTGTGGCGGCGTCGGCAGATGAGGTGTTTGACGATAATCGCTTGCATACGCCGGTGACACAGCCGGAAAACCGTTTATCTTTTGCGGTATTTTCTCGAGTGCAAGACTTTTATCAAGACTCGTTTTTACCAGAAGAAACTCCAGGCCAGTTTATCTATTACTTCGATAATCTCGACGGTACTCAGGTATTTAGTCTGGCACTAAAACAAACTTCGGGTATAACGACTCAGCTAAGGCTACCGATAGCGCTTGGCCAGTTAAGTGGGCGAACGGTTAAGGATCAGCTTCATCGCCTTTGGGACGCACAAGGGCGGGTAGTGTCGCTGGCGGATAGGCTGCATATTGACGTTGAAACTTGGCGATATACTGTATCTTTAGCAGGGTTAACGCCCGGCCGATATCAGTGGCAGGATATGGATGGCGTACAGGATTATTATGTTTGTCCGGCTTCTTTTGCCCGCCGCGTGCCGGTGGCGGTATTTCATGTCTTTTTACATCAGGGAGTAGACTCTGAATATCAGGTGATTAACTATCGTCAGAGCGCGCAAACCAGCGAGCCTGAGCAGAAGCCCATTCAGTTTATCAATGAAAAAAACTGGGGACTGTATTTCAGTCGCTTTGAATTTTACTGGCGCTACCGAGTGAATACTCAGGAGCTGCTTTCCCATTCGGGCCTGTCTGTATACAGTATCGATCCTTCGGTAGGTTTTGAGCCTGAGTATCAGGTGGTGGATCACTGTCATTCAGATATTGTCTTTACCAGCAATCGGGCTATTCACCTAGATGAACCTCTGGCGCCTTTTGAACTGTATCAAACTTGTGTCTATGCCTATTGCTGTCAATGCCACTGCCATTGCCATAGTGAGCCTGATTGTTGCGATCATTACCCGGATCAGCACTGCCATCATAGTAATCACTATGGCGGTGGCAATCGAGGCCGAGGACATCAGGGTCGAAGACATTATCACCCTCATAGGCGTGATAATGCTTCTCCTCAAGCCTATTCATCTTCCCCAGCAGACCACCAGACTCCTTGGCACCTCCATCACCAAGGGTATTGGGATCGGGGCCGTTGGTGTTGTGATCTTCATCACGGCTATTGTGACTGTTATGCCCATGAATGCAGAATTGCCCGCCTGCCTAGGCTATCTCAAAAGTCACTTCGTTTTATTGAAGAAGACGGCAAGTTAATTGCTGAAGTGACTGTGGATGCGGAGCAGGATGATCACCGTCACTTATATCGTCCCCATGCATCGTGCCACTCGCCCTTTGGCCCGTCATCATCGCACAGATATGATATTCGCTCGGATAAACCGCAGGTTGAGCGCAATGCGCCTATGGGTAACCTGGAATATAGTAGTGGATCGCAAAGTCGTCGATCGCCGCATTATGCAGATAATGAAGGTAAGAAAAGTGTCGATGAAAAAAATTTAGATGCAAAAAATCACTATGAAGACAGGCGAGATGCCAGTGTTTATTCCCCCCCAGAGATGCAAAGAGATAGCCGAGTCTCAGCTCCTTTTTCACCGGAGCCATATGGGTATGACAAGGGGGAAGACTGCTATAGGCTGTCACAGGAGCAAGACTACCAGGACGACAGATATCACCGCCCTGAGCAAAGCCGTAGAGATTTGGGGCCTACACGTCGCCCCCGCCGTTAATATATTTTAACCCTGTACAAGTAGACCAACCCCTAATCCTAAACGGTCACTGCATTTTGTTAACCAAATAACGATGTCAGTGATTAACCGAGAGTGATCTTAAACATTGAATAATCGAAATATGAAAAATAATGCCTTAATTGAGCAGGATCTCGCCTGGCTGGAACATTGTGTCGAGTATCGGGTAGAGGAGTTCTTAAATTCAGAGCGGACCTATCATGGCCTTCCGGCTGCACCGGATTTTCATCCTGACGAAGCGGATGATTATGCGACCTTTTTAGTCAAACATAACTTATCAGAGCAAGAGCGCTTGATTTTGATTATGGCACTGGCACCTGAGATTAAACCTCAGGTGTTTGATGCCTTTTTAGTTAAAAATACCCATACCGAACGCAGCTTTTCTGAGTTTGGCGGCTATCAGGTGGGCAGCTTTAACGGTTTTATTCCCGACAGGCGCACCGCACTTTTTGTCCTGAGCGGCAATGATGTGCGCGCCCAGTTTGCACTTTATCCCTTATTTGACCCCAATAGCCGCTTGTTTAATCAGGATATTTTGCAAGAAGGCACAGCCAGTGATGCTCCTAAGAGTCACAATAAGCTGCAATTAAGTGAAACTGCACTGGCGCAGCTCTTAACGGGTCAACCACAGGCACAATTAAGCCTAGAGTTTCCAGCCAGAGAAATAGACAGTTCCTTGACCTGGTCAAACCTGGTGTTGCCGGCAAGTACTGAGTTTCAATTAAAAGAGCTGATGGCCTGGCTAAAGCTACGAGGGGACTGGCAGCATAGGGCACAGGGCAGAAATGGCGTGATGGCTCAGGATATTTATCAGGGATATCGCTGTTTATTTTATGGGCCGTCTGGTACGGGTAAATCGTTAACCGCCAGCTTATTGGGCAAGCAGGTCGGACTTAAAACCTATCGGGTCGACCTCTCTCAGTTGGTGTCTAAATACATAGGTGAAACAGAGAAAAACCTAGAGCAAGTTTTTAAACAGGCAGAAGCCAATCAATGGCTGCTGTTTTTTGATGAAGCAGAAGCGCTTTTTAACCAGCGTACCTCGGTCGGTAACGCTAATGATCGCAGTGCTAATCAGCAGGTGGGGTATTTGCTGCAGCGAATAGAAACTTGTACTACCACGGTTATTTTGGCAACCAACCTGAAAGAGAATATCGACCCTGCTTTTATCCGCCGCTTTCAGTCAATCGTCTATTTTCCTGTGCCGGACGCTAAACACAGAACCCGTTTATGGCGCAGCTTATTTGGCCCTGATTGGCATTTTGAGTCCAACATCCACTTTAACGAGCTGGGTCAACGTTTTGATCTGGCTGGTGGAGCGATGAATAATGTCATTCGCTACGCCAGTTTGATGGCCATGCAGCGCAGCAGTGAGGAAATTTTATATGATGATCTCATTGAGGGGATCCGCCGCGAATACGCCAAACAACACCGCAGTTTGCCGAGCTAATAATAGGTTAATAGGGAGTACATGATGGCAGCGAATAATAAACAGGCGCTGGCGGCCTTCTTTGAAAAGACTAGGGCCGAAAAGACCAGAGTTGTAAATAATAGCGCCGACAAAAAACAGCAAAACAGCCAGAACACCAATGAAACGAGCGAGCCAGACGAGCCCGCACCATTGCAGGTGGCAGGATTATTTCCTTCGCCTCAGGACACCCCGTTAGCGGGGGACTCGGGCTCCTTGGATTTTTCAGCCTTTTCTCAGTCTGAAATCTGGCGCTTGCAAAATGCCTATTATCAAAAGCAAGGACCTGCCGTCTGGCAGCAAAATCAGTTGCCGCATTATATTGCCAATACTCCCAGTCTTGTGAAGGCCTACGCCGATATACTGGTACATTTTGTTATGGACGGGCTGCAAAATGGTGCCATTGACTCTGAGCTGCCGATATATGTGCTTGAGTTAGGCGCAGGCTCCGGTCGTTTTGCCATTCAGCTGTTGCGGCAGCTGGAAGTGATAATGCGGCAGTACGGCTTGGCTGAATTGCAGCTGTGCTACCTGCTCAGTGATTTCAGTGAAAAAAACTGTGCCTTTATGGCGGCCCATCCTTATCTGCAACAGGACTTGGCGGACGGCCGCGCTAAAGTGATTCACTATAATATACTGGCTCAAAACGCAGAAGTTGACGTACCAGTTGATGTGACGAAGACAGAAGTGATAGATATTGCGTCGGTGCTATCCTGCAGCAACCCACCGATAGTGATCGCTAACTATGTGTTGGACAGCCTGCCGCAGGAATTAGTGTATTTGCACTATGGCGAGCTCTATCAGGGGGAAGTCGCAATTGAGACCGGCCCCTTGCCTGATGACATTCAATCACAACAAGAGGGCGAACAAGGATCCCAAGAACAATCCCAAGAAAAAGCGCAGGCTGAAACACAGTTGTACTATCGCTGGCAAAAGCAGCCGAGTGTTGCCCACTGGCTTAACTCTCAGCCCGAGGCGCTGAGCGCAGACCTAAGCCATCAGTTAAATTATTATTCAACCCGTTTACACAGTCAGCCCCTGATGTTGCCAACAGGCGCACTTGCCTGCCTCTATAAGTTACAGCAATCACTGCCACAGGGTATGCTGCTGCTCAGTAGCGATTTTGGCCAAAACCAGCTCAGTGAACTGGCTGATCTCGGTTTACCCGGTACATGGCAGCGGCAGCACTTTTCACAGCCGGTAAACTTTCACAGCATTAACTTGTGGCTGGACCGTCAACAGGCGCTGGCCCGTTCGATAAAACACAGGGGCAAGGGGCTGGTATTTAATCTGGCGATCACTTCGGGTACCCGCACAGCAGTATCGAATAAAGCCTGGCCTTTAACCCACCAGGCCTGTGAAAACAGCTTGCTTGATTATAACCCCGACGATTTCTTTGTGATTAAACGCAGCCTGCACGGCGCCAGGGAGGTGCTGAGCGAGGCGCAGCAACAGGCCTATATTCGCCTAAGTGAATATGATCCTAAAGTCTTAGCGCTGTTTTTACCTAACTTGCTGAGTCAGGGAGTATCAGTGGATAACAGGCTGGACTGGTGCGCCTTGCTAAGCAAGGTATGGCAAGCCTATATACCCATAGGCGAGCAGGGTGATTTTGCCTTTCAGCTGGGCTTGCTGGCCATAGACTTAAGTCACTGGAGTCTAGCGAAAGCCTGTTTTATCTCTTGCCTGCACTGGTATGGTGAGAGCACGGCGGCGCTGCACAATTTGGCATTATGCGCTCAGGCGACAGCTGAAGATGATTTGGCGATGAAAACCAGCGCGTATGCACTTGAACTAACCCCGAAGGATAAACAGGTTCAACAGCTGGCGCAAACCATCAAAGATAGCCAAGCACAAGGTGAAATGAGTCGGTATTTTTTCTGTTCGACTGATAGCGAGGCTTATCTTGTTTTGCGGCCATTGGCCGCGCACCACGGCGCGGAGTTTTATCTGCAATATCGGCATCAATATACCGCTGCTATGTTGCGCGGCCTTGCGCTGACATCGCTCAGCCAAGTGCAATCAGTCATTACCGAGTGGCAACAAGAGTCGAAGCAAGTCCAGAGTGTACATTACGGGGTGATCCATGCTGAACTTGGGCTGGTGGGAGTCACGGCGCTGGAATTTAACTTTGTCAAACCAGAGCAGAGAATAAAAACCGCTTATTTCTCGTTTTGGATAGGTACCGACTACCAGGGCATGGGGTTTGGCACGCAAGCGGTAGCCCTATGTATCGAGCAGGCACGGGCGATTGCACAGCCTCAAGTCTTGAATGCCTTAATTACCTCGGTTTGGCACCACAATGGTGCGTCTATGCGCATATTAGAAAAGCTGGGCTTTGTGCCTTTGGACTTAACTAAAGGACAGGGGGTTGAACAAGAGCTGTTTTATGCTTTGCCATTAGACCACAAAGAGCGAGAGGCTGATTTTATTTTACAGCTTAAACAGCAAGTTTCATCAGATCTCACCACAAGCGCGCAGTAACAAGTCGGAATCAGTTAACTTATTTTGTAAAAGTTAAGCCTGTGACTTAAATTAACAACAAGGACCTATTATGCCTCAAAACGTGGCCACAGCCGTTGCTGTGCAATTATCCCAGACAAAGCTTGCTGCTGATACCAATGGATCTGGCGCCTGGTCAATTTTAGTGGGCCCGTTAACCGAACCTGCGCTTAAGATAAAAACAGAAAAAGGCCCGGCTCTGTTGGCAGCCGATGTGTCATTGATCTATATGGGTGGCGCCGCAGCGGGCAGCCCGCCGGTACCCATTACCCCGGTGACCTCCAGTATTAAGTTGGAACCTAAGCCGGATACTAAGTTGATTAACAATACAAAATGTTTACTTGAAAAAGATGTGGCGCAAGATACCTACGGCAATATTTTAGAAGTTAGCGATGTTTCGGCGAAGTTAAAGGTGGGGGCATAGTGGGATTTGCAAGAAACAAGACCTGACCCCAGAGGTGCATGATTGTAATGGTCAACCACACCTCTAACTAGGTGGCTAAATTAACTATGCGACTATACCTTTTTATTTATGACGAACACCGAATCAGTTGCTAAGAAGCACCATTACACATGAATCAATTAACAATATATAGGAACAACATATGTTTATGAATTTCGCGAAATCCATGGGTAAAAAAAATACAATTAGTAAGATCCAGCAAATACAAAAATATAGCTACCGTACTGAAGCCCGAAACAAGATGTCTCGAATATACCTCGATAAAACTGGTCAAATAGATGATAAGAAGACAATAATGGCAGACGCTGACGACTTCAAAGATAAACAAAACTTTGAAGTCGTCAGCGCCGTAAAACATGGCGGACACATCGACAGAAATGGTTTTATCGGTCCGCTTAGTAATGACTTATATCATAACGCAGCGTCACTAATAACAGAGAACAGAATTGAAAATGAACAAAAGAAAAATATTAAAAAGAAGATGCAAAATGGAGAAATAAGCAACACAGTAGTCTTAGTTGAAGCAACTGATAAGGAAGTAATTGCGAACAAAGATGAGCTCTTGAAAGTAAAGGGTCCTACATATGATGTGAGAAAGAAGAATGGAACAATGACTAGCGAATATAAAAATCCGTTAGCATTATTCGATCCGAAGAAAGGATACCACTATGAAGGTACTGACGTGATTTAATTGATACGACTATACACGTGATCATTGAACATGCAGGTCATTCAAACAAAAAACCTTGATTTATTTTGTAATGAGATCATTATGTCTATATGCGATAAAAAGGGCAGAGTGTAGGGGGCAAGTCGGGGTCTAAATTGGCGATGCACGGCTTCCACAGCGTTAGTGGTGTAAATCACTTTTCGAATGTGCTCTGGATACTTAAAGTAGTGCAATCTCGGCCGCTTCCTTAGTCACAGCTCGATAAACCGGCTTTAAATCAGCCATGAAGGCTTTTTGATGCTTTGAGGCGACATATTTCATCGAGTTGCGGATTTGATGGATAACGCACAACTGCACCTCAGTTTGAGGAAAAATACTCGCTATGGCTTCAGGAAAGCCTGTCAGACCATCAACACAAGCGATGAGAATATCCTCAACCCCCCGATTATTAAAATCTGTCAGTACCGATAACAAATAGCTTGCCCCTTCATTTTCAGACAGGTGTAGGCCTAAGATCTCCTTTTTGCCTTCCATATTCATGGCAAGCAGCGTATAAACGGCTTTACTGATATAAGCGACCTTCTTCTTTGACTTTATAGTGAATAGCATCAAGCCAAATAATGGGGTAATGACTGTCTAATGGTCTTTGTTGCCAAGCCTTAAGCTCGGGCAATAGCTTATCGGTGACACTGTTAATCGTCCCTATTGAGACGTTAATACCATACATGTCTTCAACATGCTGATGAATGTTACGGTAGTTCATCCCCATGCTAAACATGGATAAGATTTGCCTATCCATTTCATCGGTTAAGGTGGTTTGATGTTTCTTAATCAGTTGAGGTTCAAAGGTGGATTGCCTGTCTCTGGGCGCATCAAGCTCAAAGCTGCCTGAAGCATGTTTTACGGTTTTTTGACTGGTGCCATTGCGACGATTAGGCTGTTTATCTTGCTCAAGATGCTGTTCTATTTCAGCATTAAGTGCCGCTTCTGTCAGTTGTTTGATTAATGGGCTTAAAATACCCTCTTTGCCTGTTAGATTTTTACCTGCTTGCAGTGCTTTTAAGGCTTGTTCAAAGTCAAAAGATTGAGTCATGTGTCATTCCTATTTTTTCACCATTGTACGGAAATGACACAGAATTACGAACACTACCTCACTGATCAATAATTTGCTAATACAGTGTAGTCTGTAGGGGCCATAACACAGTGGCGTGCTTCTACAGTTAACGTATAGAATTTCTCAATTGACTTGCGTATGCCTAGAACGCTTAGGATTGAATATGAGCATGCCTTTTATCATGTTTTTTCCCTTTTCCTTCAGCGAATGAGTGTACTATGTGAAGCAAGTTGTGCTTTTTTCAAAGGCGCTGAAAAGAAGTTAATTCTATTATGTTGTTATTCAAGCATTGTCTCTGTCATTATTCTCTGCTTATTCATTCAATTAAATTACGTTATATAATTCATTGCCAGTTTATGAGAACTCTTATAGACACCCATAGTTAATGGCGTATTTTAAACTCTCAGACTAAGCTTTATAAATTCATAGATGTTGGAAGTTGCTATGCCACGTCCAAGAAGGTGCTTAATTAGTATTGAACTTTATATTGTATAAAAAGAAGCCTATTATCATTGCTGTAGTTGGGTAATCATCGCCAACATTTAGATAAGCGACGACGGCATTTCTCGAAATGCTGTCAGTATATGCCTATAGGCTAGCACGCAGCTTATTTTAATATTCTATTCATTTTTGCAGATACACAGCAGGCATTAAGTTAAAAATAGGCAGATCATGATTTAATAAACCATGAGTGCTTAATTTTAGTAAAAGTCTCTGTATGTTACTGATTAATAATGGCTGGCTATATAAACCGTTTGTGATATTGCAGCTTCCTTTAATCTTACTCATGTTGAAACGGTGAGATCTATTACCCATTAAGTATTATAGAGATAAAATGGAACCATAATGTTTTTAAAGTAAATGAATAATGGCATCACAGGGTCATGGAAGGTATCTCTGGTGACCCCATTATTTATTGATATCTTCAAGAATCAGCGGGAGGAAACTTAGTGATGATGCAAACAAGGAAAAAGGTGAAACTGACATACCCTTCACAGAAAAAAGAAAAAAGAGAGGACACCTGGAATGGAGATACCCGAGTGTCAGTTGGACACAAGGATCAATTTATTAACGGGAAAGACGTAAACAAGACGATGCATGAAGCTGTTAGAGGCGGGAAAGTAAGCACAGCAACAGCTTACAACGCGAAGTGGGCTGTTTTCGAGTACGACAGTGACACTAATGACACAGAAAAAATCAAAGAAGAAGGTGAAACCGGATCGATACTAAACACCCGAAATACGTGGTGGGACGCTGGCCATATACTAGCAAACGCATCAGGCGGAAAAGGAAACGATCCCAAGAACATTTTTGCTCAAGATCCAGCAACTAACCAAGGAAAGGTGGGATATAAGGAATGGGTGGAAATGGAAAGTGACTTCAATACCCTAGTAAATAAGAGCGAATTTGAGGAACTTGAATGGGGTGTGAAGTTGGCACACAATGGGAACTACCACACAGTAGCTGACTATACCATTGAGGGCAAGGCAGTAAAAATGCAAGATAACTTCATTAGTTACACTGGCATACCAAAGTTCTTTCGAAGTAATTATGGAACTGATACAAACGACGAAACACAAAAGGCCGTAAAAGAACCCAACCCCCTCAGGAGAACTAGTGAGGTGAGTGTAAGGTACCGTAGCAAAAGGAAAGGAGAGGACTGGGGAGGCTACGTTACAAAGGATAATATATCAAATGAACAACACCTTTGGTGGGACGCGGGGCACATATTAGCCGAAAGTGTGGGGGGAGATGGTACGGATAAAAACAACATATTTGCACAGGATCCAGCTACTAATCAAGGTAAACAAGGTCATGATACGTGGCGAAAAAATGAACGTGATTTTAAGGGAGCATTGGCTAAAGGGAGTGACGCGAAAGCTTTTGGGCGCTGGAAAGTGGAATTTACTGGCTTAAATAAACAAGTGTGATTGTGAATGGGTATGGAAAAAATCAAGGTCAGAAGCCATACGGTTTGTTGGTACTGTGCTCTCTCTGTGTTTGTGTAAGAGGTCAAGTCACTGATCAATAATTTGCTTCTACAGTTAACGTATTCATTTTTCAATTGACTTGCGTATGCCTAGAGCGCTTAGGATTGAATATGAGCATGCCTTTTATCATGTTTTTTCCCTTTTCCTTCAGCGAATGAGTGTACTATGTGAAGCAAGTTGTGCTTTTTTCAAAGGCGCTGAAAAGAAGTTAATTCTATTATGTTGTTATTCAAGCATTGTCTCTGTCATTATTCAGGTACAATGTAAAAATACTGATATAAGCAATATTATAAGAAATAGTATAATCAAAGCTTAAATGGCGGATCCTGCCTGATATTAGGTTATGGCATTATTCTCTATTTATTCTCTGCTTATTCATTCAATTAAATTACGTTATTTAATTCATTGTCAGTTTATGGATGAAGTCATTTTAACTTTTTTTATTGCGTCATTCCTTCATGGGTTTATTTATTCCTAATTTTAATCTTGAATTTTAATTTTATTAATGACAATTAAAACTTAATCTATATTGATGGGGAAAATAAAGAAAAAGTGAAAGGGGAAGAATAAAGTTAAGGAACAAAAAAGCCCTATTTAAGCCCATGTTTAAATAGGCAAGGCGATTCAATATTTACCACAATAATATCCAATACCATTACCTTTCAAATTGTTAATTGTTGATTTTTATTCAGTTATTTTTGGCTATTTATTTTTAGTTATTTATTCTTATAAGGGATGTCGATGTCATTTATTTCAATACAGGCTGTGATAACGGCTGAGGGGAAGCGCCAGCTCAACGCGGCGCAGAAAACAAACCAAGTGTTGCAACTGACTCAAGCTAAGGTTGGAGTGGGCGCGCCGAGTGCGCCTCGCGGCGACAGACCCATAGGGGTGATGTCAAGCCTTGAGCATGTTTGCCAAGATTGGAGTGGTGAGGATGGCCTGACAATCACCCCAGAGCAATTGGCGCAAGGGCAAACTTGCTGGCAGCTTATCATGAGTCTGACCGATGAACAGATCCCAGCACTCAAAGGAGATTATGATATCTATGAAGTGGGGTTTTATTTAGCCGATGGCAGTTTGTTTGCCCTTCTGGCCAGTGAAAGTCCGCTACTGGAGAAGCGATTAGGGATTGAACTCAATGTGAGCGTGACATTGGCATTAACCCAAACACACGTTAGCAAAGAACAAATAAAACAAGGGCAAGTGAAGCAGCCGCAAGGAACATCGACGCTGAGAACATTGAACAATGTAGAAACCAAGCATCACTCGAATGGGATGTCGACAGTGACGGATGATCTGTTGGTGGAAGGAGGGTTTGAAGTTAAGGGCAATGTGATTTTAGGTCAAGCCGCCGATACCTTATTGTTATTTAAAGGACAAGTGGTGACGCAGTCTGATTTAAATATTGAATCGAATATGATTTTGTTTGGTGACATGACCTTGAGTCCTTTCAGTCAAATAAATAGTAGCAAGTTTCATATTTCAGGTGGGAATAGTGCTTGTCAGTTAGTGTTAGAAGCGGATAAGTCAAGCACTAATACCGCTGCCCATTCTGAGTTATTGTTGCAACAGCAAGGTGGCGAAACGCTTGGCAGTATTGCTCTTAATGGTGATGCACTTTTCATTAAACATGGGGCGTCAACTGGCAGCGGGATCCGTTTAGCCACCAGTATGGATAAGGATCTTAATAACGCCGTTGAGCGCTTGAGTATCGATACCGCGGGTGATGTGCGTATTCATGAAGCGCTCAATGTGGATGGCGCACTGACAGTTGATGGCAGTGCCACTTTAGGGGATTCAGATACTGATCTTATCACCATTTCAGGCTCGTTAACGTCAGTGCACAGTAGCGGCAAATTAGAAGTGAATGACACGCTGCATGTGAGTCAAACACTCAATGTTGATGGTGCACTGACAGTCGATGGCAGTGCCACTTTAGGGGACAGTGACACAGATGAAGTGATCATTAATGGTCAATTAAGATCCACAAATAGCAGTGGCTGGCTTGAGGTGAATGACGCGCTGTATATTAGAGAGGCATTGGATGTCAGTGGCAATACCACGCTAGGTCTTGAAGATACCGATGAGGTTAAGATCAGCGGACAGCTTAAGTCTAACCATAGTAGTAATGCCATTGAGGTTTCTGACGCACTGCATGTGAGTGAAACTTTATCTGTAGACGGTCATGTTACGCTGGGTAATGAAGATACTGATGTGGTGACTATTATCGGTTCGTTAGTATCGGGCAATAGCTCAAATAAACTAGAAATTAATGATGCAGTCCATGTGAGCGAATCTTTATCTGTAGACGGTCAGACGACGTTGGGCAATGAAGACGCGGACAGTGTCACCTTTGCAGGTACGTTAATCTCGAGCCATAGCAGCGGTAAGTTAGAAATTAATGATAGCGTCAATATCAGTGAAAGCTTGACTGTTACAGATGGACTGAATGTTAATGGGGGAGTGCGTTTAGGGAATGAAGATGCTGATAGCGTGACCCTTGCAGGTGCGCTTCAATCGGCGCATTCCAGTGGCAGTCTGGAGTTGAATGACGCACTACATGTGAGTGAAACTTTATCTGTAGACGGTCAGACGACGTTGGGCAATGAAGATGCGGACAGTGTCACCTTTGCAGGTGCGTTAATCTCGAGTCATAGCAGTGGCAAGGTTGAAGTGAATGATAGCGTCAATATCAGTGAAAGTCTTAATGTGGTTGGTGATGCTCATTTAGAGACATCATTACAGGTTGGTGGCAGTCAAAAGATCACTCATATCGCTAATACGGCTCAGGTAACACCCAGTGATGAAATCTTATTAACTGAATCTGCCATTCATCAGATTTTACCTAAAGGCAGTATTATTATGTGGTCTGGTTCGGCGATACCTTCTGGTTGGACACTTTGTAATGGTCAAAATAGTACACCAGATTTGCGAGGACGCTTTATTATTGGTGCAGGTCAAGGAGATGGGTTGACAAATAGGCCGCTGAATCAGGTAAGTGGCTCGGAACAAATATCCCTTCAAGTTGAAAATATACCGAGCCACAATCATAGTGCCATAGATAGTGGCCATGGGCATGGGGTTTCTGATCCCGGTCATGACCATCAAACCGATAGACTGACGAGTTCAGGCGATGGGGACAATGCCAGTGATCATAATTTTGTCTATCACAATGGAACAGAAAGAACTGGAGTAAATACAACGGGCATCGCTATAAATACTGGATATGCAAATATTAGTATTGGTAATACAGGCAGTAATTTACCTTTTCCAATTATCCCACCCTATTATTCCTTGTGTTTTATTATGAAACTGATGGGGTAAATTTTATCACGTTTTATTATTTCTTACGTCACTAAGGCGATTATTTTAATTTCTATTGTATTTCATTTTAACTTTTCAATCTTATTTTAAGGAGACCGTGATGGCAGGATTATTATCGAGTTTATTTTCAACTAGCGTTGCCGAGCCTGTGGCCGCAATCGGCTCGGTGCTTGACGATTTATTTACCAGTGATGAGGAGAGGTTGAATCTGGAAATGGTCAAGCAGCGACTGGCGCAAAAGCCGACGCTGGCTCAAACAGAAATCAGTAAAGTTCAGGCCAGTCACAGAAGTGTGTTTGTGGCAGGAGCGCGGCCCTTTTTAATGTGGGTCTGTGGGTTAGGCTTTTTATTTGCCTTTGTGATAAATCCAATATTGCAGTGGTTGTTTCCTGATGTGGGGACACCTGAGTTGCCCTTAAATATCATGATGGAACTCACCTTGGGAATGTTAGGTCTTGCGGGACTTAGAACGGTTGAAAAATTAAAAGGTGTGAGCAAATAAGGTCAATTGAGTAACGTAAATAGCGCGAAGGACAAGCTTGAATAAAGCGCTATTGGAGTGGCACTGGCATAAACCTTGTTGGCTCCACTTTCACTGTTCATTTTTTACTTTTTCACTTCTTCATTTTTTCACATAGCAAGATACACATTTTTAAGCGCTTTCTGTTGATAATGAGAAAGGCTCAAGACGTTGCTGTGTCTTGGATAAAGGGGCTGCTATGTATGATTATTATGTATGACTTTATGAAAGCCCTTAGCTCACGGTTTTTAGGGGGGATCTTGCTGTGTGCTCAGCCCTTAGTGTCATTCGCGCAACCAGGAGAACTTCAAGCACAAAATGACTTGCCTGATGAGTTTGGATTACTCACTCGTGATCTTGTGTTTGATAAAACAAGGCAGCGTGATTGGTATCAAAAACTCAATTATTACTTCGATGTTGCACATGAGATGAGGCAAATAAGATTAAGCCGAACGCCGATGAACTTAGCATTACAAAAAAGTGAGTTAGACGCCCAATATGATGTGAGTACTGTGTCTTTTACCTTAGGTGGAAATCTGTTTAATCGTACCTCTGTCTATGCCGATATCATTTATGAGCAATTTAAACTTGAAGGGGAAGTGATTGAGCAGACTCAAAGTGATCTCGCTATCATTGAGCCGCTCATGTTTCGTCGAGGTCGAGGGCAAACTGAGTTATTTGTTGAGTATGATCTGGGTCAAAGGGGGAGTGTCGGCTTAGATGGGTATTATGGGCAGAGTCAATATGCCAATAATGAAGGTGGCGGCAGTTATCTCGATCAAGAGTTTGGTTTTTCCTTGATGGGTGCTTATCGGTTTGATTTTGAGCATAGTGATGTCACGCTTGAGTCTATTTTCAGTTATCGGCAAGTGTTACCTGGGGATAGTGATTTTAACAATGTGTCCCAGCACTTTTATAGTCTGCTAAGCCATTATCGTTATCGATTTGATTTTGCGCTGGAGTGGGATCTTCATGGCCGACTGTCTTACTATCCAGCCTTTGATCCTAATAGCTTTTGGGATACATCCTTTCTCTACTCTGTTGGGAGTGAACTGCGTTATCGTTTGACGCCTGCCATGTCAGTTTTTCTGCGTCTCGAGCAGGCGCAATTTAATGCTGGAGGCCAGATCAGTAGCGCTCTACTTAAATTCGAGTATCAGTTTGGTTTGAAACAAGCTAAGCGCCGAGCACGTCGCAGTAAAATACCTCAATTATTAATTCGATAGCAAACTGCTGTTTCTTTATGAGTGATTAATGACGTTATTGCTATGGGAGCCATTTGTGAAAGGGATTTAGAGCAGGCGTCTTTTGTTGGGTTAAATAATGATTCCGATTGAATAAACAAAGTGGTGTGGATAAATGATGCCGTTATTATTGGCCTGTTATGCGGGCGCCGGAGTGGGGTTACTGTTAGGGGTGATCATGGGAAGCAGTGTGACGCCAACAGTAGCGATCCTACTGAGTGTGTTAACCAGTTTACTGGGGGCGATGTTAGGCCTAAATGATGGTCATTTTAGTGCGGCCAAAGCCATGAGGCTGGGTAGTTTTGGTTTTGCTTGTGTGCTGGGGGCCTATTTTGGGATTTATGTGCGCAGCCATAATATCCTTTCGCCTTCCCTTTTTGAGCTTAAAAGTCGTTACTTAGCCGTGGGTTTTAATGAGCAACAAGCTATTAATCTTATTCATATTAAAGCTTTCGGTACGCCCTTGAATGTTGAGCAGCAAACATTGGTGTCTAGCGGCCCCACGGTAGCTGCTCAGGAGCAATTCCAAGTTGATCTCGAGCCAGTTAGTGAGCCAGCGCTTGGATCTTCTGCAGCGTCAGCGCTTTCATCGACTGCGTCTTCAACTGCAATGGTGCCAACAAGATTTGCTCACCAGCAGCATACAAGTTTGTTATTTTCTGCGAGCGTTCAAGCTCAAGCCTGTGATGAATTATTAAATACCGATGATTCATTACCACTGGATGAGGTGATGAATAATGTTGAGCTGACCGGTGGGCAATGGGAAGTGTTAGCCACGAATGTTCGCCAGCATATTGCCAGTGAGTATCAAAAACCGCTGTTGTTATTGGTTAAATACTTAGCGTGTGAACTGTCTGTACCGTGGCGCTCTGATGAAGAGATGACTGAAAAGGCTTGCCTGTCATTACAGCGTATTCAACAAACTTATCATCAAAAGCTGTGGTTGACGCATCTTGCTACACAAACACCTTGGCAAACCATTACTGAGCATATTCAACAGCAGAATATACCCGCAAATGTGAAGTCAGCAAGCCTTGACTATTTTTCTCCTTTTGTATGCGAGTCAGTGAAATGAAACCTCATTATTGGTGTTTAGTTTGTCTATGTGCAGTGTTGAATGCTCAAGCCGAATTTGATCCCGAAATCTTGAGTCAGTCAACGGTGAGGGTGCAAGTTAAAGACAAAGGGCGCCTAGTGTCGGTGGCGAGTGGATTTGTTTGGAAAACAGCGTTCCAAGTGGTGACGTCTTTACATGTTATGCACGACAGTCCCAATAGCCAGATCATCATTGAATTTGGTAAAAAGCGACGTAAGGCTAAGGTTAAGGCGGTATTGACGAAGGCAGATTTGGTGTTGCTGGAAGTCAGTCGCCCCATTAAAGGTTGGCGACCTCTTAAGGACTTTGAGGGAAAAAAGCCGCCTTATAAAACCCGTATTACCGCCCTTGGGTATCATCATGGGGCATTGGGCATGAGTACCAGAGAGTTATTGAAAGGTTATGCCAAACCGGAAATATTACAGCAGTTATTACCTCCTCAAGCGGTGGCTATTTTACAAAAAACCAATATGCCCAGTGTCACTTTACCCATTTATTATTTAGATGGCAGTTTATTACCCGGTTATTCTGGTGCCCCCGTGGTTGATTTACAGGGGCGCTTGATAGGCATTGGTAATGGTGGATTGGAAAATGGGGCGGCGAATGTGAGTTGGGTGATCCCAGCATCATTTTTAACCGCGTTAGAGCAATCGAGTCAGGTAAGCTTGCCGAGTCAGATGGCACAAAAGAGTCAATTATTTTCCCTAGACAGGCGAATGCTTAATTCGAAAAATACTCAAATATGGCTTCCTAAAAAGGGTTATGATAACAATCCATTGAATTGGTTTTTTGCCTCGGCGATAGCAAGCCCTTTATGGGATAAAGAGCATGACTTTTCTCCTTTTAGTTTTGATTATCAGGAGGTGATTTATCAGCAGTTTCGCTTTATTAAGGTCAAGCAGCGACGCTACGCACAAATGATTGCTTCATCCGGTACCCCTAAGTTGCTCAATCATGTGTTGACCATTTTCAGGCATTTCTTTCCAGACATTAGCATCGATTATCAAAATCAATTATTTGATGTGTATACCGATCCCCATTATGGATTAAATATTGTGGTGCCTGCAGGGGCTGAGCTGATCACGGATGATGGCTTTTTATTGGCCCAAGATCAGGGGCTGTGTCGTACTTGTGCTTTTGAAATTCAATATCATGCCCGTTTACTCAGTGAGGAGCGTCAACTCAGGGCGGTGAAAACTCCGATGCATTTTTTAAATGACATTGCCGATCAACATTGGGAAGAGCTCAATCAAGAAGGGGATTATGATGAATATAGCCAATTACGCCAAATTGAGCGAGCAGGGAGCTATCGTTATGTTTTAAGAGCGGTATTTTCAGATTTTTTAGAGCCCTTTAAAGATAAGTTTGAGTTAAATTACTATTCTGCAGCCATTAGTCGTAATGCTTGGTTTCAAGCACAAGGGATCATTAATCCGTTTACTGTGGCTTTTGTTAGACAAATTAAGCGCAATAAGGGCTTAAATTGTCAGCAAGCCATGTTATCGACATTAGAGCATGATTTTTGCAGACAAGTGATCACCGCATTTCATGTACTCACTAGTACCCATTTAACCTCTTTTTCCAATCAAATTTTTAACGCTGAATCTTGATTTTAAATTTTTCCCTGAGTGTTGGCTCTTGGTGGAGCTTGGGGCGCTATCTCTTTTATTTTTTATATTGTTATAGGCGTATTTATGAGAGTAAAGCAAATTCGTGTGCTGTTGTTGTGCTTATTGGTGATGATTTTACCTGCTTGTTTGGAAGAGGGGAGCACTAGGGGTAATAAAAAATGGTTGTTAAATGCATCCATCCTTAAGGGGCAATTAAAAAAGGCCTCAGTGAGCGTGTTTGATAATCAAGGTAACTGGTTGTGGGAAGGGAAGTCTGATGATCTGGGGCAAGTGTCTATTCCCCTTTTTAGTCAGTTGAGCGGTGAGTTATCGATAGAGGTGGTGACGAGTGACGAAACACGTATGCGGTGTGATGCTAAAACCTGTGTCGATCAGAGTACTCAGCTCATTTATCAGTTTAATGACATAATGCCGAATTCAGGATTAGGGGCCTTGAAATTATCAAGTTATGTGGATTTAAACCATCTTAATGATAATCAAAATCAGACGATACAAGTGAATAGTTTAACCCATTTAGCGAAAACCTATTTAGATACTTCAACCCCTATATTGCTTGAGCGAGAAGATGAGGATTTTTCACAGTATGGGCAATATGCCAGCCAAGTGATTTTACGAGCATTAGGCTTAGCGTTACCCAGTGATGTGGACTTATTTTCTTTGCCGCAAGTCGATTTAAATGAAACACTTCAATTTGAAGGAATGAGTGAACAGCTCATTTTATTGAGTTTAATTAATGCCAGTTTTTCAAGTGACATACATGCCATTAATCACCTTTCTTCTGCATTACAGGCTGTTAGCTTAGATCCAACTAATATCGAGCTGCAAAATACATTAGAAGGTGTTCAAAAAAACGTATTAAAAGCAACTGAAGCATTGATCACTTTACCTGAGCTACCTAGGGTGCCTAATAAGGTGGTTAATCAGATTGATACTGCAGCGACGACACCGCTGGACTTTAGTGCGTTAACACAAGCGATGATATTCAATACTTCAGTGCCTGCTGATAATGAGATTAAGCAGATCCGTGCCTCAAGTAGTCACTGGTCCCCAACAATAAGTAATATGAGAGAAAAAACATGGTGGTGGGTGAGCCAGGCAGAAAGTGGGATCAATGAATGGATCCAACTGGACTATGCACAATCCATGCAGCCAAGTTATGTAAGATTGTCTGTAGATAAACGCTTTCAAGGTGTTGAGCTTAAATTACAAGGCAGAAGCATTGAGGAGCCTGTGTGGGTCGACTTAACGGATAACTTATCGAGTGCGCTTGTGACTCAGGGGCAACTGGATGAGAAGAACACCCTTACCTTATTGTTCCCTTTGGCACTTTCTGCTTCATATTCATCGTTTCGTTTGTATTCTTTACCGCCAAATGTCATTTGGCTTGAAGCCTTTTGTTTATTCACTGGGACTGATGAGCCCAAAGGGCAGTGTGTCAATGATGGATCTGTGTTGCCTGAGTCGGTACTGACATCCTCATTGTATTTTTCACCCAAAAATGTGATTGAAGATCAAGGTTATTTTTGGTTAAGTGGTATTGCAGTAGGTGAGCCGCAGTGGTTATCCATTGAATATTTTAATGCTTTTCAGGCCCAAAGAGTCCAATTGAGTGCACATAAAGACTATTTGGGGACTGATCCCGTCATTCAGGGGATGGACAGTCAAGGAGACTGGCACACCTTACTTGAGCTGGATGTGAATGCATTACAAAAAGAAGCGAATGATAAAGGGATCGTATCCGTTGATTTGGGGTTAAATGTGCATCAAGCCTATCAAAGGTATCGATATTACTCTGATGTGACAATATTTGTTCAACTTTTCTCTTTGACTTTTATTCCATAAGGAAGATGACATGATAGATTTTACATTTATAGAAGTGTTAGAAGGCAATACGCTCAATGCTTATGTGCCGGATCCTGAGCACAGTCAGTCAGGAGTGACCATAGGGTGTGGATTTGATCTGGGGGCGCGATCTTCTTGTGAATTGGAGCAGGTATTTCCCCCTGAATTGGCCAAAAAACTCACGCCTTATGCTGGGTTGAGAAAACAGCAAGCCCAAGCGGCTTTAATGAATTCACCTTTGACCTTATGCTCAAAAGAGGTATCTAAAATTAACGGTTATGCAAAAAAACAGGCTGTGGAGCAACTGGAGTCTTTATGGAAACATTCCCATGGTTTTGTGCCTTTTGATTGCTTACCTTCACCTTGTCAAACGGTGATTGCTTCGGTGGCGTTTCAATATGGCAATTTGTCCATTCGCACGCCAAACTTTTGGCGTCAGGTGTCATCCGGTGATTGGTTTGCAGCACTTGAAAATTTACGTCATTTCGGAGATATGTATTCGACTCGCCGCAATAAGGAAGCCGATTTACTGGAGTCTTGGCTCATAAAAGGTGAAATGACTTAAGTCATATTTTATGATGGATTAATACCGCTTTATTCCGCTTTCTTCCTCCTTCCTTCAACAATTCTGTGCCTTTTATATTGGTTTAGTTTTTTATGTGAGCGGCACACTTTTAAAAGCTTGCTAATGATGAAAAATGTATTGAAAAAGAAAAGCCGTGGCATTCTGCTATGGCTGCTGACTTGTACGTCATTTTTGCTTGAGTCCAGTGAAAATATTGGGGATGAGTCAAATTTATGTGGTGATATTGGTTTATTCAGTTTTAATCGTATTGCCAATCGAGTTGTGATGCAGTGTGGGGCTTATCAAATCAATGAATTTAGTTACTCTGTGGATGCAATATTGACAAGTACCACAATGGAATATCGATTTCATCAAGGCAGTGGAACGGATGGGGATGGCAGTGATGATAGCTTAATTCCCAGTGGTGATTTGCTCAGCCCAGATATGTTAGAGCAAACGGTATTTTCAAGCGCAATAGGCCGTGCTGGCTCGACGAATGATGGCAGCGATGTCATTGTTCAGCACACGCTAGCGTCTTCAAATATTATATTTGACTTTAATCAGTTTACTGAATATTGGATAGAGGCCAGCGCCCCGCTTTTTACTCTGTCGATTTGTTATGGCAATGCACCCGGTCCCGATGCTTATGGCAAAGATGCTGGTTTTTTATCATCGGGTGAGCAGTTTTTTAATATCGATGCGACCTTAATAAGCCCTCATTTAGAGCTTATTGGCGTCACTCACTTATATCACAATCAAGTCATGGTTCGTGTGAGTGCGAGCTTAGCGGCAAGCGTTTATTGGTTGGTCATTCCAAAGGGGGAAATTGCGCCCAGCGCCGAGGAGATTGTCAGTGGCGTGGATTATTCAGGTGTGGAAGTGATTGCAGCGGGAAACCTTTCACTGACGGCGAATGAGGAAACAGACTTGCTGGTTAATGGATTAACAGAGTCCACTGAGTATGATCTTTATTTTGTTGCCGATGGCGATTATTTAGGCTGTATAGCGCCTAAAATCAGTGTGATAACATCTCCTTTTATTGAAGGTAATCCTCCCTTAACTGTGCATCAAGATGCGTTATATGTATTTACGCCTTCTCACAATGCGCTGGATGCAAGTGTATTAACTTTTTCTGTTCTTAACGCCCCTAGCTGGTTAAGCCTTGATGAAAACACGGGGCAACTGAGCGGAATACCGACCAATGCCGATGTGGGTCATTATTTTGATATTAGGCTGCTAGTGACGGATGGATTGGTGAGTGGGCAGTTACCGGCTTTTGAGGTGGAAGTGATCAATGTTAACGACCCGCCAAAGGTTTTAGGCAGTCCCTATCCTTTGGTCTATCAGGATGAAGAGTATACTTTTACTCCAGAGACACAAGATATTGATGGCGATAGTTTAACCTTTATTATTGATAATAAACCCGATTGGGCGATGTTTGATGAAACAACGGGGACTTTATTCGGTACGCCGACAAATGATGATGTGGGCATTGATTACGATATACAGATCACCGCCTCTGATGCAGAATTTCAGGCCAGTTTGGTCTTTACCATCACTGTGATTAACGTCAATGATCCGCCAACAATTAATCCACTCATACAGCCCATTTGGGCTTATCAAGATCAGTATTATTCTTTTCAGTTTGAGGCGAAGGATATTGATGGCGATGCATTCACTTTTGATATTGAAAATAAACCCCATTGGGCCAGTTTTGAACCGTCAACGGGGGAATTAACGGGTACACCTAATAATGATGATGTGGGGATTTACTCCCATTTAATTGTCTCTGTCAGTGATGGGCAAGAGGTGAGCAGCGAGGTGTTTTCGCTAAAGGTGGAGAATGTTAACGATCCGCCCTCAATAGAGAATGAGCAATTTGTATTAGTGTCGGGCAGCAGTATTTTATTTACGCCCAGTGTGGCGGATATTGATGATGATCCCTTAACGTTAGCGATCGCCAAACCGCCTACTTTTGGATATTTGAGCGAGGTGAGTGGGCAATGGCATTATCAGGCGGATGCCGATTTTGTGGGACAAGACAGTTTTGATCTTCGTGTACAAGATAATAACGGTGCAGTGGCGACGGCCCAGTTTATTGTAAATGTGGTTGAGGTGCAGGAGATAGTCCAAAATGATGTCATTGAGCAAGATGAAGCGATGGATAAAGTTTATGTACTTGATGTGCTTGATAATGATTATGATGAATCCAATGAGAGTATTAGCTTAGTGGCTTCCATTAGCATAGATGGCGTGGCTAGTGTGGACGATAATGTGATTAAGTTTACGTTAACGAACCCAAATAATCGTTTTGTGACCATTAATTATATTATTAAGAATGAAAATGGCCATTTTGCCTATGCGCAAGCGAATTTGGTGATAAGTGAGTAATGTTTCTTAACTGCTTAATAAAGTTGAGTGGTTAAGTCGGAACTGGCAGTGTTTCTTTCTTAAATTTTAGCGTTGAATAAATACAAGCTTGATAAAAATCCGCCTCATTTTATGAGGCGGTTTTTTTTGTTTTTAGGGTGAACCAATATTGGGAAGGTTGATTTGTGGTAGATTATTAAATAAAACAATATGTTATATACACCAAAATATAAGGCTACAGGCGAAGTTTATCGGTTTTATTGTATGACTAAAGAGGTGGATCCCATTGGTTGGACAAATAAATATGACATTGATAAGAGATGGTACAACTGAGTGGATTCGAACCACCGACCGCTACCGCCATTTTTTCACAAAGAGCAGGTGGTGCGCTAACTAACTGAGCGATGCTGGTATTGCATTTTATATATCAATTTTTACGATATTTCATTCAAATAGATGACGTTTTAGCTAAAAAGTAGGGAGTTTTTTAATGCAAAATAGATAGGAATAGAGAAAGTAAATCAATGATAAATGGTACAACCGAGTGGATTCGAATCACCGACCCCTACCGCCATTTTTTCACAAAGAGCAGGTGGTACGCTAACCAACTGAGCGACGCTTGTATTGCATTCTATATATCAATTTTTACGATATTTCATTCAAATAGATGACGTCTTAGCTAAAAAGTAGGGAGTTTTTTAAATGCAAAATAGATAGGGATAGAGAAAGTAAATCAATGATAAATGGTACAACCGAGTGGATTCGAACTACTGACCCCTACAGCCGATCCGTTATGAGGAGTATGTAGTGCTGCTTTTCATTTTATCAACTGACAACTGAGCTAGGGTTGTCATGATTGTTCTTGTAGTAGTTTCTATTGGATTTCATTCAAAAAGAGATGGGATGCAAACTAATATTAATAGTGGAATAGAGAGAATGGTACAACCGAGTGGATTCGAACCACCGACCCCCACCATGTCAAGGTGGTGCTCTAACCAACTGAGCTACGGTTGTATTGTCTTTTTCATCTATATTCAGTTGTTTAAGAAGAGCAGGTGTTGCTTCTTTTTATGTTATCAACTGAGCTAGAGTTTTATTGCTTCTTTAAATCGTTTTCTTCATCTTAAAAGATGATGGTACAACCGAGTGGATTCGAACCACCGACCCCCACCATGTCAAGGTGGTGCTCTAACCAACTGAGCTACGGTTGTATTGTCTTTTCATCCATATTCAGTTGCTTAAAAAGTAGGTCGTGCTTCTTTTTATGCTATCAACTGAGCTTGGGTTTTATTGCTTCTTAAAGTCGTTTTCTTCATCTTAAAAGATGATGGTACAACCGAGTGGATTCGAACCACCGACCCCCACCATGTCAAGGTGGTGCTCTAACCAACTGAGCTACGGTTGTATTGTCTTTTTTAACCATATTCAGTTGCTTAAAAAAGTAAGTGGTGCTTCTTTTTATGCTATCAACTGAGCTACGGTTGTATTATCTTTTTTATCCATATTCAATTGGTTAAAAAGAGTGCATATAGCTTCTCTTTATGTTAACAACTGAACTAGGGTTATGTTGTACAGCTTATTTTGTTGTTCTTTAAGTTTCCCCTTGGAACGAGCGCTATATTAAGGTTGATATAGCACTCATGGCAAGTAAAAAATGCTTTTTTTGTGTTAAACGCTGTTTTGCTGTGCAACTTGGTGCAGAACTAAGCAAAAGCTAAGTTGTCATTACCAGTAAAAGGTTGATAAACAGAAAAGTTAGTCATGTTCTAACATTTGTGCCTTTAGTGGATTACGTTGAATATAGCGTAATCGAAAACCAAATAATCCAGCTGCGGCGGTTAATCCTGCGATCAGGCCAATCCAAAAGCCGTGAGCGCCCATTGCAGGAACAATGATATTGGTGCGGGCGAGCACAAATCCAAGTAACATGCCAATGAACCAATAAGACACGAGTGTGATATATAAAGCACTCTTAGTGTCTTTATAGCCTCGAAGGGCGCCAGCGGCAACCACTTGAATGGAATCTGATAGCTGATACAGTGCTGCAAGTAGCATTAAACTTCCTGCTAAGCTAATAACTTCGGGATTTTTATTGTATAGCTGTGCAATATTGTGCCGAAAAACGATGGTGATAGCAGCGGTTATGATGGCTAGAGAAAAAGACATGATCAATGCCAGTTTTGTCACTAATGCCGATAAATGGGCTTTGTCTTGCCCTAAGTAATAACCGACACGAATAGATGCGGCAATACCAATTGACAGTGGCAACATAAAAACGATGGATGAAAAATTCAGAGCAATTTGATGCCCAGCAACAATATTGGCACCTAATGGCGCTAAAAGTAATGCAATTACGGCAAATAAACTGACTTCAAAAAATAGAGCCATGGCGATGGGAAAACCGTGTTTGCTCATTTGCACTATGGTTTGAATATCGGGAAGGTTTAATGCATTAAAGATTCGAACATGTGTGAATTTACGGTCCAGCTGCATATAAATAAGCATGGCGATAAACATGGCCCAAAAGACTAATGCAGTGGCGATACCACAACCTGCCCCGCCCATGGCTGGCATGCCAAGCTTGCCATAAATAAAGATGTAATTCGCAGGAATATTCACGGCGAGTCCAACAAAGCCAATGATCATAGTAGGTAAAGTATGGGATATACCTTCGCTACACCCTCTCAACACTTGATAAAGAATAAAAGCGGGAACCCCCCAAATGAGTCCATTAATATATTGTACACTGACTTTAATTAAGTCAGGTTCAAGTTGCATTTGGTTAAAGATCCGTTCTGACAGGGAAAGAAAAAGGATCACGCCAACACTGCCGATGAGGGCAATATAAATGGCTTGAAAAACAAGAGGCTGTATTTTTTTTTCTTCATTTGCACCATGTAAATGAGCGAAAACGGGTGTAAAAGCCATTAAGAGCCCTTGCACAAAAAGTACGGCAGGTAACCATAAACTCATGCCAATGGCGACGGCGGCCATATCAAGCGCACTGACACTGCCTGCCATGACGGTATCGATAAACCCCATCATGGTTTGAGTGACTTGGGCAATGAGCACAGGAAGAGCGAGTTGTATTAAGCGTTTGGCTTGAAAGCCGGAATGTTCCATGAAACTGCCTTAAAGAAAATGAAGGGTAAAAGTGTTGTTGCGACGATTGAGCTCAGTTAACCCATTACAATGAGTCAATTATAGTGAATGTTAACATTACGCAATAGACCGCTACGGGCGTCTTTTTATTAGTTTGTCAGTTCTGACGATTTTTGCGGCAAATTATAATGTGTTTTTATATAGAATGAAAGTAAACTAATATATTGAAATAAATATGTTATTTTTGTTGTGCATTTGTTTTATTATCATGGTCTTTGAATGCTTTTTGCTCGCTGACTTTCTATGATTGATTTGTTGTGACTGCGGTGGAAAGTGTTGATCATGATTATTATAAAGAATTCACGTAAAATGGCGTTGAAAGTGATGACGGTTAGTGGGAGAAATGATGTTTACGGGGATTGTACAAGCAAAGTGTGAAGTGATGGGGATTCATCGTCAAATGGGGTTAAATACCTATGAAATAGCCTTGGGAACTTCACTGACTCAAGGCTTGCAAATTGGTGCAAGTGTGGCGACCAATGGTGTGTGTTTAACGGTAACCAAACAGGAAAATGAACGCGTATTTTTTGATGTCATGGAAGAAACCCTCAAGGTAACCAATTTAGTGCATCTGCAAGTGGGGGATAAAGTGAATATTGAACGCTCTTTGACCTTTGGAAATGAAATTGGTGGACATATTTTGTCTGGACATGTGCATACACAAGCTGTGATCAGTGAAGTGAGTGACACTGACAGTCATTATGATCTCACGTTGAATGTGGATCCTAAATGGATGAATTATATTTTGTATAAGGGATTTGTTGGCGTAAATGGTTGCAGTTTAACTGTGGGGAAGGTGACAGAAAACAGTTTTATGTTGCATTTAATCCCTGAAACATTGCGGCTCACAAATTTAGCTCAGTACAAAGTGGGCGATAAGCTTAATATTGAAATAGACAGTCAAACTCAAGCCATTGTTGATACTGTTGAGCGTGTGTTAGCCAAACGCTTTGGTTGAGCCCAGGTTCTTGATATAAACGACGCGTTTTAACCATTAGCCGTTCATCGATCTAATGTTACCTGAATATTATTGAAGTTAGTTCACTCTGTTGAACGATTATCATCTGTTGATTGACTATCAATAAAGTTGCTCGTTATCAGAGTCCACAAAGAGTTCAATTTTTTTCTGGTATTCATCAAGATGAAGACGTATGTGCATAGGGTTACAACAGATACGGCAATCGTCATAGTATTCTTGATCGCCTGCGCTGGCATCGATGTCAATACTCTGGTGATGCCCACAATGTGGGCAATTGATCGTTTTAGTGTGATACAACATAATTCATACCTCAAACCTTTGAGTCAGCCTGATTATTAGGCTGACTTTTTACTTAATTACCCATTATTTGATAGTTTCTGCTCCTTTAAAGCCCGTTGCACTGCGTCCACCGTCCACAGCGATGATTTGTCCTGAAATGTAAGGCGCTTTTGCTAAAAAGCAAACTAAGTTAGCAATATCTTCACTCTGTCCCAGTCTGGCTAGTGGAATGGCTTGAATTATCTCAGACTGGGCTGCTTTGTCACTATTATTGGGCCATAAAATGGCCCCCGGTGCGATACCATTAACGCGGACGTTGGGCCCCATTTCTTGCGCTAACGATAGGGTGGCCATTTCAAGTCCTGCCTTAGATATAGAGTATAGTCCATGATGCTTCAAAGGTCGCTTAGCATGGATATCCAGCAAGTTGATCACTAGCCCTTGATGTTGTTTGAGCAGTGGGAATAATCCTTGAGCAAGTAAATAAGGGGCAACCAAGTTAGTGGTTAATGTGGTTTGACATTGCTCAAATCTAGTGTGTTCAAATGCCGATGGTGAAAAGGAAGAGGCATTATTGACCAATAAGGTGACGGGCAGTTGCTTATGCATAATGGTATCAATAAGCTTAGCTATACCTGTCTCATTATCAAGATTGGCTTGTAGGCATAAAGCGGAATTAGGGCGATGTTGATTGAATTGATTGGCTAATGCCTGTGCTTCATCACTGGATTGTCCAAAGTGAATAATAATATTATAGCCTTCTTGATGTAGCTGCTGACTAATGGCGCAGCCAATACGCTTGGCGGCGCCGGTCACTAATGCCCATTTTTCCATGTTACTCACTTCAATGATAACTTAATGATATTCAGTTTATCATTTTGTTGATAGGACCCTAAATGTTATTTCATTTTTCTTTGTCTCTGTTTGAGTTGGTTTGCCAGTGACGGCTCAAATGTCTCAATATCGAGTAATGTCTTGTGGGTTTCTTCAATGAGGCGACGCATTTGTTCATTTAAGCTCATTTCTATTTCTTGGCTTAATACAAGGGGATCAAAAATGAGATCATTGTTTGCGGGCGTCGGCGGAGGGAAGTCATGTTGCACCAGAGCACCTGCGAGGATCCATGTTTTCATCATAATCAACTCCGTAGTCATAGCGTTCTGCCTGGATAAAGTGACGTTTGATATGATGCTTGTGTACTGCCATTTATTGGATGTCACTTAACGTGAAATGACAGTGAAAGCCTCTCTCACATCAATTGGCGCCATGGTAATGTTTATTCATGACAAAGCAGTGACATATTTTAGGCAAGTGGATGACAATGAAGCAGGGTTTTATGGACATTTAAGGAGGATTTAGGCATGGTGGGTGTTTTTAGTCTTGCTATTACCCCCTTGTTCCCCTTAGTATTACTGCTTTTGCATTATCATTCATCCGGCTCCTGTACTGCTTGTTTGTTTGATAGTGTTGATATTAACGATTAATTTTTAATAAACCCAAGTGGTCCTACGTGGGGATCACCACTGGATAAGGAATTTTCATGCCTGTAATTACCCTTCCTGATGGTAGCAAACGTGAGTTTGATGCACCTGTTTCCACCCTTGATGTTGCAGCGGATATTGGTCCTGGTTTAGCCAAAGCGTGTATTGCTGGTCGTGTGAACGGTGAGCTTAAAGATGCATGCGATATGATAGCTGAGGATTCAACCTTGGCTATCATTACTGCAAAAGATGAAGAAGGCGTTGAAATATTACGTCACTCTTGTGCTCATCTGTTGGGTCATGCAATTAAGCAATTGTTCCCTGAAACTAAAATGGCCATTGGTCCTGTGATTGATAATGGCTTTTACTATGATATTGACCTTGATCATAAGCTGACACAGGAAGATATAGATGCGCTGCAAAAGCGTATGATGGAACTGGCTAAAACCAACTATAAAGTTGAAAAGCGTGTGGGCAGCTGGCAAGTGGCTAGAGATACGTTTGAAGCGCGTGGTGAAACTTATAAAATGGCGATCCTTGATGAAAATATCAGTCAGGATGATACGCCAGCATTATACCATCATGAAGAATATGTGGATATGTGCCGTGGACCACATGTGCCTAATATGAAGTTTTGCCAGCATTTTAAGCTAATGAGTGTAGCTGGCGCATATTGGCGCGGTAATTCAGACAATAAAATGTTGCAGCGTGTGTATGGTACGGCTTGGGCTGATAAAAAAGCATTAAAAGTGCATTTGAATCGCCTCGAAGAAGCGGCAAAACGCGATCATCGAAAAATTGGTAAGCAATTAGATTTATACCATATGCAAGAAGAAGCACCGGGCATGGTGTTTTGGCATAATGATGGTTGGAGTTTATTTTTAGAACTTGAGAAATTTATTCGTCAAAAACTGGGCCAATACACTTACCAAGAAGTGAAAGGTCCCTTGATGATGGACAGAAGTTTGTGGGAGCGAAGTGGTCATTGGGATAAATACGCTGATGCTATGTTTACCACCCATTCTGAACATCGCGAATACGCCATTAAGCCGATGAACTGTCCAGGTCATGTGCAAATATTTAATCAAGGCTTGAAATCATATCGTGATTTACCGCTGCGTATGGCGGAATTTGGTTGCTGTCACCGTAATGAGCCTTCAGGTGCACTGCATGGCTTAATGCGGGTACGGGGCTTTACTCAAGATGATGCTCATGTTTTTTGTACCGAAGAGCAAGTCCAGCAAGAAGTCAGCGCGTGTATTCAAATGGTGTATGACACTTATGAAACCTTTGGTTTTAAAAATATTGTTGTCAAACTGTCTACGCGTCCAGAAAAGCGTATTGGTGATGATGCCATGTGGGATCGTGCTGAAGAGGCGCTGAAACAAGCACTCACGGCCAATGATATTGACTATGAAATTTTACCCGGCGAAGGGGCGTTTTATGGGCCTAAAATCGAATTTACTCTTCATGACTGTTTAGACAGGGCGTGGCAGTGCGGTACTGTGCAGCTTGATTATGCCTTACCAGGCCGTTTAGGGGCGACCTATGTTGCTGAAGATAACAGCCGTCAAACACCTGTCATGATCCATCGTGCTATTTTAGGATCCCTTGAGCGTTTCTTGGGTATTTTGATTGAAGAATATGCAGGGAAATTCCCCACTTGGTTAGCGCCACAGCAAGTGGTTGTGATGAATATTACCGATAAACAGTCACAATATGTGGATGAAGTGGTGAATTTATTCAAAGAACGCGGAATTAGAGCCACTAAAGACTTGAGAAATGAGAAGATAGGCTTTAAAATACGCGAGCACACCTTAAGGCGTGTTCCTTATTTATTGGTCGTAGGCGATCAAGAATTAGAGAATAAGGAAGTTGCGGTGCGAACCCGAGATGGTGTTGATTTAGGTAAAATGCATATCGAAACCTTTGCAGCCAAGATCAGCGAACAGATTTCGCTCCGTAGTCTCAATTTGTTGGAGGATTAGGTCATAAAGATCAAAAAAGCAGCAGGGCGCCAGGCGGCCCCGAACAGAATTAACGAACTCATCACGGGTGTTTCAGAAGTCCGTTTAAACGGTCTTGATGGTGAGCCATTAGGTATCATGAGTATTAGAGAAGCTCAAGAAGTCGCTGATGAAGCAGGTGTAGACCTAGTTGAAATCAGTCCTAACGCTGAGCCGCCTGTATGTCGTATCATGGACTACGGAAAGTTTCTTTTTGATAAAGCAAAAGCACAAAAAGAACAAAAGAAGAAGCAGAAACAGATACAGGTGAAGGAAATTAAATTCCGTCCCGGTACTGATGAAAACGACTATCAGGTAAAACTACGCAACCTGAAGCGTTTTCTAGATGACGGCGACAAAGCGAAAGTGACGCTGCGTTTCCGTGGTCGTGAGATGGCTCACCAAAACTTAGGTATGGATCTATTGAACCGTATCAAAGTGGATTTGGAAGAGCTAGCAGTGGTCGAGTCTTTCCCTAAAATGGAAGGTCGACAAGCTGTTATGGTTCTCGCGCCGAAAAAGAAATAGTAAGGCAACCTGAAAAGTAACAAAGATCTTGTTAAGGTCTTTGTTCGCCTTGCGTTTTATTAATGTCCCAATGCGGAGTTTTAGCAATGCCTAAAATGAAAACTGACAAGGGTGTACAAAAGCGTTTTAAGAAAACCGCTAATGGTTTCAAGCGCAAGCAAGCCCATTTACGTCATATTTTGACCAAGAAGAGCACTAAGCGTAAACGTCACTTACGTGCTAAATGTTTAGTCGCTAAGTCTGATGTGCCAGCAATCGCACGTCAACTACCATACGCTTAATTAGAGGAGTAAAGAACAATGCCTAGAGTTAAGCGTGGTGTAACCGCTCGTGCTCGTCACAAGAAAGTACTTAAATTAGCCAAAGGTTATTACGGAGCTCGCTCACGTACTTACCGCGTTGCAGTTCAAGCTGTAACAAAAGCTGGTCAATATGCTTACCGTGACCGTCGTCAAAAGAAACGTCAATTCCGTCAACTTTGGATTGCACGTATCAATGCGGCTTCTCGTCAAAATGGTCTATCTTACAGCCGTTTCATTAACGGTCTTAAGAAAGCCTCTATCGAAATCGATCGTAAGATCCTTGCCGATATCGCTGTTTTCGATAAAGTTGTATTCGCAACCTTAGTCGAAAAAGCAAAAGAAGCATTAGCTAAATAAGTTAATTCGACTTTAAATAAAGGAACCTTAGGGTTCCTTTTTTTGTTGGCCCAGAGAAATTAACATGAGCTGTAAACAAGGTCCGTACGGTGCTTTGAGACAGATGAGGGACTATCAATTCACTCTACTCGATGTTTTTGGTTTTTTGGAAGTGTAAAAATAAATTATTAGCGGGCATAGTTACTTTGCTTTGTAAACTCAGTCCTTGTTGACTGGCTAATGTGGTTATCCATTCAAGGGCTTTAATACCACTGAGTGGATTGTTTTGCTTAAGGTGTAAATCAAAGTGCTGATTACTCTTGCTGGTATAGTGTCCATTCTGATTAAAGGGGCCATAAATACACAGTTGGCCTTGTGGGAATAAATGCTGGCCCACTCCAATAAAAAATGCTTCAACCATAGTGCTACTCATAATATGCAAGGTATTGGCGGTGAAGATAGCATCCACTTTTTGTGTTAGGGGCCATGCTTTTGTGACATCGAGTAATAAAGGTGGGCGTAAATTATGGCTGGGCTGAGAGCTCAACCAATGATGAATGCCTTGATGATAAGCTTGCCTATCGCTGGTTTGCCAAATGAGATGGGATAAATGTTTGGCAAAATAAACGGCATGTTGCCCTGTACCACTACCGATTTCTAATACCTCACGGCTGTTGGCTAAAATGGGTAAAAGTTGCTTAAGAATAGGCGCTTTATTATTTTCGCAGGCTTGTGAAAAATAATCTTGTTGTGTGTGTGGCATAAGGTCTTCATATGATAAAAATAAAAAGTATGTCTTATATTAGTGTATTTAGGCCTAATATTGTCAGTTGACGAGGTAGGTTGAATGATTTTGAAGGAGTATAATGCGTTATTCCATATTTGATGAGTGTGAGTAACATGACGAAAACAGAAAAGAAAATCGACAAGGCTATTCGAGAAGCGCTGACCTTAGCGTGTGATGACATTTTAGCGCGAGTGGCTGGATTTGAGTGGTTAACCCATCAAGTTGATTTTAAAAATGTGGCTGGCACACTTAAGGTGATCTGTATTTTTGATACTCAAACGGCACAAGCTAATGCACTTTGCGAACAAGAGAATAAAAAAATGATCCAGCTGATCCAGACACGGCTTGTGAGTATTGGCATTCATTTAAAAGCAACAAGACAAATTCGCTTTGATAATGAAGAACGCTGTATAGCAGAGCATGGAGGTAATTGGGCACTAAGGCTAGCTTGTTGAATTAATTTTTATTTTGTGAAATATTTGTAAGGTTGATTGTAATAAATAGTCTGTTATTCCTGTCTTATACTGTAATCTTGTATGCATTAATATTTTGATGGGGAAAGCTATGAATAGCTATTTATTGGTGGGCGGCTTTGTGAGTTTGCTCTTGAGTATTAAGCATTTAACTTTAGATAGGAAAACAGTCCTTCTTCCTTTTTTAGCCAGTGATTTAAATATAGAGGTTAAAACTCATATCAGTAGTTTTTTCTACTTTATTGCTGTTTTTTATGTCCTTGCAACCTTGAGCTTATTTGTGTGTTATTTGGATCTTATTTCGCAAATGTATGCCTATGGTTTATTACTATTCATTGCTCTAGACTATGCTTTATTTGCCATTTGGCAGCTTTATGGAAAAATAATGAGTAGCGAAAAGCAGCCTTTATTATTCTATTGCCATTGGCTAGGTTATTTTGTTGTAACAGGGTGTATTATTTTGTGGGCCTTAGATTAGCGCTATATCAGTTAAATGTTGCTAAGCTCAAATGCTCAACTTGATGATAAAAGGCTACTTTTATAAGCGTATTATGCCATTGAAAATGACTCTTTAAGTGTTACAAAATAAGCACTTTAAGAGTCATTATAATTATAAATGATGACAGTGTTTGATTAGAAGCCTGCAGTTAAGCTTAGGCCACTGTAAGAGCGATAACCTCTGATCATAATATAATAAGTGGTTGCGCTAGTGACATTAAATTCGCAGCTTTCATTGTTGCCAGATACATAGGGGCGACAGTCATAACGTGAGGTTGTTGGATTGCTGCCGGCTCTGACATAAAGATCGGCATCTCCTGAGCCGCCAGATATTTCAACAGTCAGTTGACTGTTGGCTGGAACATCGATTTGATAGTAAGCTGTCGATAGCCAAGAACCACTCAAGTTTGTTTCTTCTATACAGTCTGTTCCACAACCTGGGTTTGGATCTGGGTCAGGATCTGGATCAGGGGTATCACCTCCTGATAGCGAGTACACTAACTCATTTGGCGAGCTTGAAATCGCATCAGAGATTTTATTTTTACTTGAACGGCTGCTCAGTAAATTCGTCATTGCAGAGGTAGATAAGCTGGGATCTTCATCAAGATACAGTGCGACGACACCAGCTACATGTGGGGCAGCCATAGAAGTGCCGCTAATCGTATTGGTGGCTGAATTAGAGGAATACCAAGCCGATTTGATACTTGAACCTGGCGCATAAATATCAAGACATGAACCATAGTTTGAGAAACTGGAACGTGCATCACTGCTGGTGGTAGAGCCAACGGTAATCGCATCTGCTGCGCGAGCGGGAGAGTAGTTACAGGCATCACTGTCGTCATTACCTGCCGCAACGACAAAGCTAATACCTGCCGCAACAGCTTCATTAACGGCATTGTCCAGTGTTGTTGATGCGCCGCCACCTAAACTCATATTAGCAACGGAAGGGCCAGATGCATTATTTTTGACCCAGTCAATGCCGGAAACAACCCCTGATGTTGTGCCTGAACCACTACAACTAAGGACTCTTACCCCGACAATGTCAACATTTTTTGCGACGCCGTAGGTTGAGCCACCAATAGTGCCCGCCACATGTGTACCGTGACCATTACAGTCTGTTGCATCATTATCATTATCGACGAAATCATATCCGCTGGATGCACGGTTACCGAATTCGTTGTGTGTGTTTAATACACCTGTATCGATAACATAGGCTGTGACGCCTGTGCCATCATAGTCATAGTGGTAGCTGTTGCTGAGGCCGAGATCTCTTTGGTCAACCCTATCAATACCCCATGTTGGATTGGATTGATCGCCCAATGTATTGACTATAGGGTCAATGCTGAGTATTTGATCTTGTTCTATGTATTTTATATCGGGATTACTCTGCATTGCTGCAATTTGTTCTGCATTGGCTTTGACTAATACACCATTAATAGTGTTGCCAAAGTTTTTAATAACCTTAACATCATAATTATTTTCAATTGTTATTGATTGTTGATTGACAAAAGACGTAATTGAAAGTTCGTCATTGAGGTTTAATACACTTGGCGTGTTAAAGACAATAATATAGTTATCTTTAATTGCATTTTGTTGGTCGACTTTTATTAATTGAGCTTGATATTCATTAGCATTAACCGAAGAGCAGGAAAAGGCAGCTGCAATAGCAAGTGCGAGTAAATGTTTTTTTTGCATGATGACTCCGTATTAGGTTTAATTTTATAACGGCGTAATCAACATAGAACACTTTTATGCTTATCTTCAATATCAATATTTTGTTTGATTCGATTTAGGCAATTTTAATAAAAGTTTAATAAAATTGTTTAATAATAATGGATTGCATAAGTTTTATGTGAAAATATAAATATCAACAAACAATTTGTTATTTCATATTCCAAAAATAATCTATGTAAAGCAACTAATTGTATTTAATTAGTTATTGCTAATATTTTGTTTTATATATTTTTTGAAATAAGGGTTATTAGTGTAAGGCAAGATATTTTTTTATAAAAGTGAGGAATAAGATTTGTATACTAGCCATTAAATACTATTTATTTATTTTTATAATAAAATGCTTGAGTTTTTTTTGGGAATTATATATGGGCTAGGGCAATGAATATGTGTTTATTATGTCACTTAAAATGAAAATGTAATGTTATTTATATCGAAAATGTGAGCTAATACACAAATGTTCACATAAAAGATATTGTTCTTGTTTCCATAGCGTATTTTTCTTAAATCGCCTATAGAAATAAGCTGTAGTGAACAGTAATAAACTAGACTGAAATAAGACTGTCATCATTGCCAGTTATATTCATTGTTGCTTCTGATGAATTTGAAGTCATCAATAAAAAATATTTAAGGGAATAACATGTTCATGAGAGATAGCTGCTTAATATTACTTCTAGGCTGTGCATTGAATTCTGTGTATGCAACAGAACATTTAATTATATCTGAGTACGTAGAGGGAAGTGGAAATAATAAGGCCTTAGAATTATATAACACGAGCGACTCTTTAATAAACCTAGATGGATATCAAATTGATTTTTATTTTAATGGGAACATCCATTCTGGAACCCATATCCTTTTACAGGGAAGCGTTGAGGCTGATGACGTTTTTGTTGTCAGTGATAATGATGCTAGTGAGGCTATCTTAGCTGTTACTGATATGACTTCATCAATGAGCTTTTTTAATGGGGATGATGCTGTCGTGTTAAGTTACCAAGGGGAGATAGTGGATAGTTTAGGGCAAGTGGGAAGCGATCCAGGTACTGAATGGGGATCGGGGATCCTTTCAACCAAAGACAACACTTTGAGGCGTAATGATACTCAGCCCATTGCCGATATCATAGTAGACGATGAGGTTTTATTGACAAATTGGTTCGGTTTTGAAAAAGATGACATTAGTGACTTAGGCTTTTTTGGAAGTGGTATGCCCACAGATCCTGAGCCAACAGAACCTATGGTGTGTGCCGATCCAATGACACGGATTAATGACATACAAGGTGAAAGTTTCGCTAGTGATTATGTGGGCGAGTCAGTGATGATAGAAGCCATTGTGGTGAGTAATAATGAATCTGGTTTGAATGGTTTTTTTGTGCAATCACCAGATAGCGAACATGACGATAATCCATTAACTTCAGAGGGCATGTTTGTTTACACAGCCGATACACCGCTGGGTTTTCAACTCGGTGATAGAGTCCGCCTTAAAGGCATTGTGGAGGAGTCTGCAACATTAACACAATTGGCATGGGTGGAACAAAGTCTATTGTGTGCTAGCGAGCAAACATTACCCAGCAGCACCTTAGTGAGCTTACCGATAACTGATGATATTGACTTTGAGTCATTGGAAGGCATGCGAGTACATTTTTCACAAAATCTCATTGTGAATGAGGTGTATAACTTGGGGCGTTATGGTGAAGTTTTACTGGGAAGTGAGCGCCACTTTATTGGTACTCAAGTGGCATCGCCCGGCGAGGAAGCATTAGCTGTTACGGCTCAAAATGCCTTAGATTCAATAATATTAGATGATGGTCTAACAAGTCAAAATCCTGAACATATACGTTTTCCGTCTCCGGAATTAAGCGCTGAAAATACAGTGAGAGTGGGGGATTTGGTGACGGATTTACATGGCATTATGCATTACGGCTTTGGTGCTTATCGTTTATTACCGATAGACGTTGTGAATTTTGTTGCAACGAATCCACGGACTGCTTTTCCTGTATTACCCGAGGAGCGAGATGTCGTTCTGGCGAGCTTTAACGTGCTGAATTTCTTTAATGGTGATGGATTCGGAGGCGGTTTTCCAACGGCTCGTGGAGCGAATAGTCTGCTTGAATTTGAACGCCAGCAGACCAAAATTGTGGCAGCCATGCTAGCCATTGATGCAGATATTTTTGGATTAATGGAAATTGAAAATGATGGATTTGGAACGCAATCTGCGATTGCACATTTAGTCGGCGCTTTAAATGCGCAAGTGGGCCTTGAGCGTTATGATTATATTTCTCCAGCGTTATCATATTTGGGAGATGATGAAATTGCTGTGGGGTTAATATACCGAGTCGATAGTCTTGTACCTTTAGGTGAAGCTCAGGTGTTGTCGAGTGATAACTCTCCCTTAGATGAGATGGGGGCTCCCTTATTTAATGATGATAAAAACCGTCCAATGCTGACGCAATCATTTGGTCTACTAGATGAGAGAGAAGATATTGTTCACGGTAAACCTTGGATTAGAGATGGGCAAATTGTTGCCGCAGAAAACCCCTTATCTGAGTTTGTGGTGGCAGTGAATCATTTTAAGTCTAAAGGTAGCAGTTGTAGCAGTATTGGGGATCCCGATCTTAATGATGGACAAGGAAATTGTAATCTTACGCGAACACGTGCTGCTGTGGCTGCATCCCAGTGGTTATCGGCGACTTATGCCGATAAAAAAATATTGCTCATGGGAGATTTAAATGCTTACGCACAAGAAGATCCCCTTACTGCATTACGCTTATTGGGGTTTCATGAACTTTTTAGTTATTTTGATAAAGAGGGTGCATACACTTATGTTTATTCAGGTGGATCGGGACAGTTAGATCATGTGCTGGCCAATGAGGCATTATTGGATAATGTTATTGATGTCACTCAGTGGCATATCAATACCGATGAGCCACGGGTATTAGATTATAATCTTGAGTATAAATCAGACACGCAACAAGATGTGTTATATGCGGAAGATGCATATCGATCATCGGATCATGATCCTGTCCTTGTTTCTCTGCTATTTGATAGGCCAAATATGGCTCCTATAGCAAGTTTTGAATTTTCCCAAAATCGAGGTTGGGTCAATTTTGTCAGTACATCCAGTGATGTCGATGGTGACATAATAAGTTATGAATGGGACTTTGGTGATGGCAATGTCGCCAGTGGTGCTAATGTGTCTCATGAATATAATCAAAATGGTGAGTATACAGTCACATTAACAGTGACTGATGATGGCGGCCTGATGCATTCCCAGACGCAAATGGTTCAGATCATTTTAGCGCCCGAAGGGCAAGCCCCTATCGCTATTATTCAATATCAAGCTTGGTGGTTTATTCATATATTTACGTCTATGAGCGTCGATCTGGATGGAACGATTGAAAGTCAAGTTTGGCATTTTGATGACGGTTACCTGTCAACCTTGCCTTGGGTTGTGCGTTTTGGCAATCAAGGCTCCCATGTTGAGCTAGTTGTTGAAGACGATGATGGGCTGAGAGATACTGCAGAACTGGATTATTAATGCGTTAACATGCTGTTGTGTACAGAGTTACAGCTATTGTACACAACGGCATTTTTACTTTCTAGACATACTCTTTGCATATTGCCTGCATTTTTTCTTTAATCTTCTATAGTCAATAAATAATGCAATTATTTTTGTTGTTGGCAAAGCACAGGGAGATAGAAGAATGGCAAGGATAAAATTATTTGGTTTTGCCAGACATTTATGTGTTTGTTTCATCTTTGTTCTCACCGGTTGTTTGTTTGACTCAGGTGATGACGACGCACCAAGCAGCTTAAGTGCATCCATTACTAATGCTGAGCTAGTATCAGGTAATAGTACTTTAGTGGTGATTTCAGCGAGTGAAACAACAGATTCAAATCGAACCATTACGCTAGATGACCTTTATAGTTTGCTGACGTTTGAAACGAGCTCATGCACTATCCCTAAAGGCAGTAAATATTGCTCTTTGGAAGTGATTGCTCAAAGTGTGAGCCGAGCGCAAGCTGGAGTGTTGAGTTTTACTGCGAGTAATCATGTTGCATTAGATAATGTGGCGTTTACTGTGATGCCATCGAATACGCGCGAATCTTTTATGATGCTTTATTGGTTGAATAATGGTGGCGACAATAATAATAACTCCACTGAAGCTGAAGCGACAGCATCGACAGATCGTTATTGTGGAGGTGATGATGAAACGGGGTATTTCATTCCTCAACCTTCTTATAATATGCCGGGTATTCAGCTGAGAACTGAAACTGATGCCGATGGTAATAGTATTGAATACGGATATGCTGCATGTAATGCCGGCGAAGAAACCATTGCTAATAATGGTTATAACAATAATGCCCATTTTGACAATCTCATTGATAGTGTTGATGCCGTGGGCTATGCCTTTTTACTTCCTTATATCGATGGTAGTGCCCAGTTTGATGATGGGGGAACGGATCTACAATATGATGATTTTGAGGTTGGTGGTTTATGTAACCAAGATACCGAAGGGTATGAAGTGTGTTTTAATGGTGCTAGCGTGTGGAATAAAGGGGATGCAAATTGTGATGAAGAAGTTTGTTATGGCTCATTTGATGCTTTTTTGAATGTACAAAACAGTACTGGAGATTTAGAACATTGGATTTCGGTAGGGGGTTGGACTTATCGAGACTATATGGATTATTTAGTGGCGGGAAAAAACGGTACGAGTGTGAGCCCATATGATGACAACTCGTTTGCACAAAACTTTATCAAGGTACTTAAAAATCTGAAAGCGAGAGGTATAGAAGGCATCGATTTTGACATTGAATTTAGTTCAGCCACTTATGATTGGAGCGAGAGTTTACTGTTTCAGGCATTAGCTCAGTCGACAGATAATCAAGGTTATAGCAATAGTAATGGTATCGGACTCATCGATACCATTATTTCTAAAACCGGTCTGAAAGTCTCTGTGACGATCCAAGCCTCACCGGATATGATTAAGGGATTACTGGGTAATGATGATACTGGTGGATCATCGTCTTTTAACTATCTTTATTCTTGGTTTTCTCAAGGTTTGAGTCATTTAACCTTTCTGACCTATGATAATCATGGTGTGTTTGATTACAACGGTAGTGGCGATGCTTATACGGGATTTTTAAGTAATTTGTTTCCTCAGCCGGATACTGGTCTCACGAATCCATACTCTGTGTATACCGATCCCATTGATGGAAATAGTTATGATTTATCCGTGAATGCTGTGACTCAGTACCTCAATGGGCATGATGGTGACGCGCCCAACTGGAATCGATTAAAAACCCAATGGCTGGCATTGGTGAACATTGGTATACCGGCATATGGTCGTGCCATGAGTCAAATAGGCGATGTAACAGCATCCACTCGGGTTACTAACGGTGGGCTATTTAATCTGATCAATAATGCAACGGCTTTACCTGGCGATCAAGATCAACAAACCTGTGAAGCAGACTTAAGTGGCTCTGATGTGTGTAATAGTATGTATTCTTATAATTATTTCATGAGTAACTTAGCTTCAACTTGGGCGGAAATGGATTGGAACTATTATGATGACATCGCCGATGAGACTTTTTATATTGCTTCAACGGCTTATTATGAAGAGAGTTTTATACCAAGTACGTCGATTAATACCTTTAGCACTAACGCCACTGGAGACGACATTGGCGCCTTGGATGTGAGCAGTTACTGGAGTGATACCAGTCTTAGCTTTGAATATAACTTTATTGCTTATATTTCTGCAAATACCGCTAAATCCTATGGTGCTTATGCATCCAATAGAGGCTTAGGTGGTGCCATTGTATGGTTGATGAGTGCTGAAGTTGAATATACTGACGAAAATGGCGCTACCAATGAAGATTCGCTTATTTACAATTTTCAAGTCGGCTTTACTGAGGGGTTATAATTTTTTCCACAGTGTACTGTTTTTCAACGCTTCATGATCCAGTACTCAGCTATATTGATATGATTGCTGTGGGAGTTCACATTGAAAATAAGGCGTTTCAATGGCGATAAGGGGCATATAGCTAAATTAATATAACACAGTGAAAGTTTAAGAGATAAGGTAAGATTCAATGAAGCTAAAAAGTAGGCCAGATAGAGGGGGGCGTATCTGCTTGTTAATGTTGCTAAATTTAGTCATTTTTTTGGGGGGAGTGCTAGGTTTAGCGCAAGCTCAAGTGACAGACAACAGCGTAACGGAGAGTATGCCTGTTACTGAATGCGGATCCCCTCATTCACTTAATCAGGCCAAGATTGTGTTTGTGACAGATCCAAACTATGCGCCTGATGATCCCTTTGCTGATAGACTGATTGAAATGGATTTTTCAAAAAATAGTTATGTGTTTGTTGAGTTAGAGAAAAACCGTTCATTTATAGGCGCTTATAAATATCGAAAGTTGGCACAAAATGTGGGCTATCTAGAAGGAAGAGATGCGATTGGCTCGTACATCTTACGTTATTCTATTACTTTGGTCTGTAAAAATGCATTAGAAGGACGCTATATTTTCAGTCAGGAAAAGGAAGGGGCTGTATTTGATATAAACCAAAATATGGGGCGTTATTATATCTATCCATAATACCATTATTTTATTCTCTTTTTTATGAGTATTTTGTTGATAAATATGAATAATAATAATCTTTTTTATTGTAGAAACTAGGAAGTATCTTTTTGCTTGTTAATCGTATAAGTCGTAAGGGGAGTCGATAGCATGTGTAAACTTAATATATTAAGTTTGAGCATTATTGAATATTACAATTGAAAATATACATTGTTTAAATAAATGTATATTTTGTTTTTTATTTTGGTTTGTTGATGCGGAATTTGTTTGTGTCGTTGCGATAAGTATATTTTAATATTTAAATTTAAAACAAACTGAGTGAATATTATTTCCTTTATTTGGATGAATTGGCCAATGGGAAATAAAAAAAGAGATGTTGATATTTTTATTTTGATTGTTGTTTGAGATTGCCTTATATTAGCCCGTGGAAAAAATAAGGCTGTAACATAATGATGTCTATAAATACTCATTTTAATGTTTTTTTGAGCATTTATAGATAATCCGTTTTTTAGTTTTATTGATTTTAACGCGATTGAGAATAACATCTAACTTATTATTTTTGATGTTTTTTTGATTTTTGTTTAGGGTGATGGTTTATATGTTTAAACTATTTTTTTCTTTTTTGTTAATTTTATTAAGGAAGATGTTTAAATAATTTTAAAAATAAAATTGATGTAATATATGACATACTCACATGCGGTGTAAGAATGACTTTATGCTGATTGAGTGTGCGTACTCTTAAAACATTTTAATCGAGTTGTAACATGAATATATGTAAAAAATATATTTTCTGGTTATTAGTACCATTCACTTTATTACTCAGTGGTTGTGAAATGGGTGCGCTTGATCCTAAAGGTCAAGTGGGTGCCGATGAAAAATCATTGATTATCACTGCATTACTATTAATGCTAATTGTAGTGATCCCAGTACTTGTGATGACATTTGTATTTGCATGGAAGTATCGTGAGTCAAATACTAAGGCAACGTATTTGCCTGATTGGTGTCACTCCACAAAAATTGAGCTGTGGGTCTGGGGTGTGCCTTTGGTCATTATTGCTGTATTAGCAGCGATAACTTGGACAACGACACATGAATTGGATCCTTATAAGCCATTAGATAGTGATGTCAAGCCGATAACGATTGAAGTGGTTGCTTTAGATTGGAAATGGCTATTTATTTATCCTGAGCAGCATTTTGCAACGGTAAATCACATTGAATTTCCTGCTAATGTACCCGTTAATTTCAAAATTACCTCAGATGCACCGATGAATTCTTTCTTCATTCCTCAGCTAGGTGGTCAAATTTACGCTATGACAGGTATGACAACGAAGTTGCACTTGATTGCGAATGAAGAAGGTACCTACAGAGGAATGTCGGCCAATATCAGTGGTGAAGGTTTCTCTGATATGACGTTCACTGCGACAGCCACCAGTGTTGATGGTTTTAATGCTTGGGTGAATGAAGTGAAACAGTCTCAACATACCTTGGATAAGGCCACTTATAACGTTTTACGGCAAAAGAGTATCGCTCATCCTGTTGAATATTTTTCAACGGTAGAGCCAAACATGTTTCAGCAAATTGTCGACAAGTACATGATGCCGGGCATGCAAGATGCGGATCGTAACTTTATTTTAAGGCAGGAATAAGATGTTTGGTAAGTTAACATGGGATGCCATTCCTTGGCATAACCCCTTGCCCCTTGTTGCATCAGTGATGATGATCTTGGTGGTGCTGTATATTGGGTATCGCATTCAAAAAGCAGATAAATGGCGTTATTTGTGGGATGAGTGGATCACATCTGTTGATCATAAAAAAATCGGCATAATGTATATTCTCGTTGCCTTTGTCATGATGTTACGTGGCTTTTCTGATGCCATCATGATGCGCCTGCAATTGGCCATTGCCAGTGGTAATGAAGGCTATTTACCGCCAGAGCATTATGATCAGATCTTTACCGCTCATGGCGTGATCATGATTTTCTTTGTGGCAATGCCGTTAGTGATAGGTTTAATCAACATTGTTGTACCACAGCAAATTGGTGCTCGCGATGTTGCTTTTCCTTTTATGAACTCCTTGAGTTTTTGGCTATTTGTTGCTGGCATGGCGCTGGTCAATATCTCATTAGGCATTGGCGAGTTTGCGACCACAGGCTGGTTAGCTTATCCGCCTTTATCTGAACTGTCTGGTAGTCCAGGGGTCGGTGTTGATTATTATATCTGGAGTCTGCAGATCTCAGGTATTGGTACATTGCTTACAGGTATTAACTTCTTAGTGACGATTTTCAAAATGCGTTGCCCAGGAATGAAGTTAATGCGTATGCCCATTTTCACTTGGACAGCCTTATTTACCAATATTCTGATTATTGCTGCGTTTCCAGTCTTAACGGTGACATTGGCATTACTGGCGTTAGATCGTTATTTGGGGACGCATTTCTTTACTGCCACAGGTGGCGGCGATCAGATGATGTATGTGAATCTCATCTGGATTTGGGGTCACCCAGAAGTGTATATTCTGATTTTACCGGCTTTTGGTGTATTTTCAGAAGTGGTCAGTACCTTCGCTCGTAAGCGCTTGTTTGGTTACACTTCTATGGTGTATGCATCGGGTGTGATTTCTATTCTGGCTTTTAGTGTCTGGTTACATCACTTCTTTACCATGGGGGCGGGGGCAAACGTCAATGCTTTCTTTGGTATTGCCACCATGATTATTTCTATTCCGACAGGGGTGAAGATTTTTAACTGGCTATTCACGATTTATCGTGGCCGTTTAAAGATGAATTTGCCAATCATGTGGACGCTGGCTTTCTTGTCAACTTTTACTGTGGGTGGAATGACAGGGGTCTTACTTGCGGTGCCCGGTGCAGACTTCTTGTTACATAATAGTTTATTCCTGATTGCTCACTTCCATAATGTGATTATTGGTGGTGTGGTCTTTGGTATGTTTGCGGGCTACAGCTACTGGTTCCCTAAAGCTTTTGGTTTCAAGCTTGAAGAGAAAAAGTGGGGTAAACGTGCGTTTTGGTTCTGGGTAGTTGGCTTCTATTTTGCCTTTATTCCATTATACGCCCTTGGCTTTATGGGCATGACGCGTCGCTTAAGTCATTATGATCCATCAACGGGCTGGCAGCCCTTGTTATTGGTGGCATTGTCGGGTGCGGTCATGGTGATGTTAGGTATTGCTTGTCAAGTGGTTCAACTTTACGTCAGTATTCGTGATCGTAAAGAAAACCTTGATGTGACTGGTGATGCATGGGATGGCCGTACGCTTGAATGGCAAACCAGTTCACCTCCAGCGCATTATAATTTTGCCTTTACGCCAGTTGTGGGTAGCCGTGATAGCTTTTGGGAAGATAAGCAGAAAAACGGTGGCAAATTACCTAAAGAAACACGTCCATATGTAGATATTCATATGCCACGTAATACCAGTGCTGGATTTATTATTTCCGCATTTTCCTTAGTGTTTGGTTTTGCCATGATCTGGCATATTTGGTGGCTTGCTGGCGTGAGTGTTATTGGTATGTTTATCAGCTTTGTTTGTCGTTGTTTCGATACAGATGTTGATTACTATGTACCAGCAGCAGAAGTTGAAGCGACCGAAAAATTGAGGGCTCAAAATGTCTAGTCTTGCAGTAGATAGCGTTCATACAGATCATGCCCATGAGCATGATGAAAGCTCAACTACCGTATTTGGGTTTTGGATTTATATCATGAGTGACTGCATTTTGTTTGCAACCTTGTTTGCAACTTATGCAGTATTGAGTAGCAGTACCTTTGGCGGGCCTTCAGCGGCTGAATTGTTTAACATGCCTTTTGTACTGGTAGAAACCTTTTTATTGTTAACCAGTAGCTTTACTTATGGTTTAGCTATGCTGGCCATGCATAAAGAGAAGTCTTGTCAAGTGATTGGCTGGTTAATCGTCACTTTCCTATTAGGAGCAGGCTTTATTGGTATGGAACTTTATGAGTTCCATGAGCTTGTGATTGAAGGTCATAGCTGGCAAGCCAGTGCATTTCTCTCTTCATTTTTTGGCTTGGTAGCCACTCATGGTTTACACGTATTTCTTGGTTTGATCTGGATGGTGATCATGATCTTCAGTGTGGCTAAATTTGGCCTGACCAAGCAAGTGAAAACGCGATTGACTTGTCTGAGCTTATTTTGGCACTTTCTTGATATTATTTGGATTTGTGTCTTTACCGTGGTGTATCTAATGGGAGCGATTTCATGAGTGGATCACACACTACCAGTAGTGGTGCCGATCATGGCACCCTAAAGTCTTATATTATAGGCTTCATTCTGTCTATTTTATTGACAGTCATTCCATATTACCTTGTGGTTGAGCAAAGTTTGCCATTGACTACTGTGGTAATGGCGATTGTTGTTTTAGGTGTCGCACAATTAATTGTGCAATTAGTTTTTTTCTTACACTTAAACACTAAGTCTGAACAAGGATGGAATTTCCTTTCCTTTGTTTTTACCGCCGTGATTGTTGCCATTTTATTAGCAGGTTCACTATGGATCATGTACAACCTCAGAATCAACATGATGATGATGCACTAAGGTTAAAAGATCTTATTTCAGTGACTAAGCCCGGTATTATACTGGGCAATCTTATCACTGTGATAGGCTGCTTTTTTCTTGCGTCAAAAGGAGAGTGGCATGCTGCTCTCCTGTTTAAAGTCATCATAGGGATCAGCTTAGTCATTGCCTCTGGTTGTGTTTTTAATAATTACATAGACAAAGACATTGATAAGTTGATGGAGCGCACGCAAACTCGCGTTATGGTGCGTGGGCTGCTGCCAGATTGGTTTGCGCTAAGTTATGGTGTGTTGCTCGGTGGGCTAGGTTTTGCCTTTTTAGGCAGTATTAACTTACTGACACTCGCAATGGGGGCGATTGGCTTTATTTTCTATGTGGGTGTATATAGCTTATGGGCTAAGCGTCATACTGAATACGGCACTGTGATTGGTGCTGTATCGGGTGCAATGCCAATGGCTGTGGGGTATTGTGCTGTGAGTAATCATCTGGATGCTGGCGTGATCACTCTGGTTTTAATCAGTATTCTGTGGCAAATACCCCATTCTTATGCCATTGGCGTATTTCGCTCTAAGGATTATCGTAATGCGAGTATTCCTATTTTATCGGTAACGAGAGCGATATCCACAGTCAAAGTACACAGCTTGGCATATGTGATCGCGTTCAGTCTGACTTGTGTGCTGCTGTATGCCTTAGGTTATGCGGGTAAGATTTACTTGATTACTATGCTTGTACTGAGTGCATGGTGGATTAAATTGGCTTGGCAAGGTTTTTCAACGAAAGATGATAAAAAATGGGCGAAGAAGATGTTCTTCTTTTCTATCATTATTATTAGTATTTTTAGTTTGTTAATTGGTTTAGGTTTATAAGCTAATAGAAACGGTGTGAGTCATAAGATCATTAAAAAGGAATGATGTTTTAGGCATCATTCCTTTTTTGTTGGCTGTTTTTTAAGGGAATACAATTAAATAACCTGAACTCGGGATAATGAGTGTCAACAATATTATGAAATTCATTTAATATCAGCAAATTAAATAAAATTGGGTTATCCTTTATTTTCAAAATTGGCTTAATACTGCAATTTTTGTCGATATCAAGGCGAGATTTCGTATCTAATAGCAGGCTATTAATAGAAAGCACAACACAGATAGGGGCAAAAATAGCGCTATTAAGCGGCGCTGCTTATCCCGAGTTCAGGTTAAATACATTTGGCTGGCTTAGGCAAGCCTGCAATTTTAGTGGCTTGTTTAGCGGGGCCCTGTGGAAACAGCTTATACAAATATTTAGAGTTACCTTTCTCACTGCCTAAGGTTTGCCCTATTGCTTTTACTAATACACGAATAGCTGGGCTGGTTTTATATTCTAAGTAAAAATCACGTACAAAATGTATCACTTCCCAGTGAGCATCAGTGAGTTGAATATTGTCTAGTTGTGCGATTACCTCACCCAGATCGGGAGACCAGTCGGTGACATTTTTCAAGTAACCTTGGTGATCGACTTCAATTTGTCGGTGATTAAAAGTAATATGTTTTACCACGTGATGACCTTTTCGTGCTTGAGTGTTTGGTTGATAAATTCGCTATAATCTATGATGTTAAAGTGAGATAATCGAGAGGCTAACCCTCTGGCATTCACATCGTCTTTTAATAAAAAAATCGTGTATGCTTTTAGCTGTTCTTGCCATGGTGTTTGTAATAAGGTGTAAAGCCCATTGCCGCTGAATAATAGGCTGTCATGATTTGCGGCATAGCGAAGGCAAGTTGCTAGGGCATTGTCTTCATTGGCAGAATGTTGAATGTGGTGTAAAATCATTAAAATACCCAAACTTGATCGGCAGATTGTAATTGTTTTTGGATCCTGTCTGGCTCACAAACTGTGGTGGGAATAAAAAAATCATCATCAGTTAATCCAAAAGTATCCATGCTCTCTTTGCACACGAGAATAGTGTCTATGTCGTATAAAGGTAATGCCTTAAAGGTGGCAATATAATCTTTGCAACCGATACGTTCTGGTGCCTGCTCTTTGAGTAAGTTAAACAGGCCGTCAAAGGTGAAAATTAAGCTGACTTCTTGATCATAACTTGCGCTGAGTAAGGCAAGATCGAACCCTTCTCTTCCTGCTGTATTGTCATGTGGGCCTTTTCTGAAAATAATAGTGACTTTTTTCATCTGGGTTCCTAAAACATTTTTCTTAAAAACTGAGCAGTCTATCGGCTTTTTCAATGCCGGTTACCAGTTCGCCTAATCCTGCCATGGTAAAAGGGGGCTGCATATTCCAGTGTGAATAGCCATTTTCTTTTGCTTCCGTTTCGGAGATTACGCCCCTTCTTAGCGCTGCTGATGCACAGTTGACCAGCGGGATTTGGTATTGTTCGCTTAAGGTTTGCCACGCAGCATGTAAATCAAGTTCATCATTAGCCGGTGTATTGAGTTGATTGGTATTGAATACTCCATCTTGGTAAAAAAAAATATGTAAGACATCATGGCCAGCTTCTAATACCGCTTTTGTGCAACGATAAGCTCGATAGCTGGCACTGGTACTGTATGCGGGGCTGTTGACTTGTATGATAAATTTGCTCATGTAAAGGGAGATACTTTCAAATAATGTGTCTATGGTAACGCAAAATCGACCATGAGGGGATTTTTTGTGTGTTAACCTTAGTGCGAATGTCAGTCTTTCTTGAGGTGACTATTTTCGATTTGGTCAGCAATATTTTCAACTTCACCAGGTTGTAAGTGTTCGAGTTGAATATTGCCAATTCGTACACGAATTAATCGCAAAGTCGGTAATCCTACTGCGGCTGTCATTTTACGTATTTGCCGATTTTTTCCTTCACTGAGACAGATACTTATCCAGCTCGTTGGACCATGTCTGGCATCGCGAATTTGTCGGCCTCGTGGTGGCAGTGTGGGTTTAGTGTGAAGTTGACGGATTTTGCAAGGTAAGGTTTGATACTTTTTGCCTTTAATGCCGATTTCCACCCCCCTTTGTAATCGCCTAAGTGCCTCCTCATTCACTTCGCCATCGAGTTGTATCCAATACTCTTTTTCAACATGTTTACCGCAAATATTATAGCTAAATTGACCGTCGGTGGTGAGTAATAATAATCCTTCAGAGTCATGATCGAGTTGCCCCACAGCCATGGTCTTTTTTGGAAAAGGGTAAAGATCACCTAATACTTGTTTGGGCCTTTTAGCTTCTTGTACAAATTGACTTAAACATCCATAGGGCTTGAACAGTTTAAAGTAATGAAGGGAAGAAGCTGTTTGTTCTGGATTTAAGGGATCAATGAGCGTTGAATTTAGTTTGAGGGGCTGAATATTTGGCATCACATTGATAAATCTTTAATCTTGACTTATTAAATAAAAAAGGCCCATGTTGGGCCTTTGAAAGAGATTTTGAAAGGTAAAAGGATAATTAATCGTTATTACCAATTCCCATCAAGTTAAGTAGAGCGATAAATAGATTAATAAAATCTAAATATAATGAAACTGTTGCTCGAATATAGTTGGTTTCACCACCGTTAACGATGCGGCTCGTATCATATAAAATAAAGCCAGTCATTAACAATGCCAGCCCTGCATTCATCGCCATAAATACTGGTCCACTACCGAGGAAAATATTGACAATGGAACCGACAATGACGATTACCAGACCTGCCACTAAGAAGCCTCTCATGAACGAGAAGTCTTTTTTAGTGGTAATGGCATAACCTGATAGTGTGATAAAGATCAGAGAGGTCAGTCCTAGTGCTTGCATGATGAGTTGAGGGCCATTGGCCATACCTGCATAATGGCTAAGGATGTAACCTAAAGATGCTCCTTGCATGCCAGTAAAAGCGAAAACCCAAAAAATACCCGATTGGCTTTCGGCTTTTTTTAGCGTAACAAAAAGCAAGATTAAGCTGCCAATAGAGAGTCCGAGAGACATCATAGGCCCAATTGATATTGCCATTGCCAAGCCGGCACAAACGGCTGAAAAGGCTAATGTCATTGACAATAACATATAGGTATTTTTTAAAAGTTTGTTTACTTGCAGTCTGGATTGATCAGCAGAATAAACCGTTTGTTGTGACATAGCTTTCTCCAAAAACAGATTGATTAAGTAAAGACAGTGTAGTGATATAAAGGTGCTACTGTTCTAACATCCTGTTATTTTACAAAATCACTTACTCATTCATTAAATCATACCTCAGCCAGCGTCAAGGTTAAAGAGAGTCTGATTAAAGTTTATACAAAAATGGCAGAAATGTCAGATAAATCGGTTTTTTTGCGCATTTGTTTTCATCAAAGTCATTCACAGATCAGAGGCATAAGCGTGCAAAATAGAGCATGTTGTTAATCTAACCAATCTTTATGGAGCTTTTTAGTATCACCTAAATAATCTAATACCCATGCCATTGCGGGGGATTGATTTGATGCGTTCCAAGCAAGACAACAAGGACTGGGGGCTTTTGGCCGTTCAAGCTGTTTTTCAATTAACGCACCGGTTTTAATAAAAGGCGCTGCGAAATGCATTGGCATGTAGCCTATTCCTAGCCCTTCACGGAAACAGTTTATGGCGCGGATCCAATCTGGCACCACTAAACGCCGTTGATTCTCAAGCAACCAGGTCATACGTTTGGGAATTTCTCTGGAGGTATCTTCTAAACAAATTGAGGGATATGGGCGCATTTCGTCATCTTGAAGTGGGCGTGTAATGGGCGCTAAGGGGTGATGATTACTCACCAGAAAAGCCCATTCTATTTCGCCCATGTCTTTAAAGTGAAACTCGCCTCCTACAGGGATGGCCGTGGTGGCACCAATGGCAATATCACTGCGTTTAGTGGCAATGGACTCCCATACGCCATTAAAGACTTCGATGCGAATAATCAGCTCGACATTTTTGAATGTACGATAAAAGTCAGCAATCAAGGTGCTAATTTTATCTGCGCGCACAATATTATCAAAGGCGATGGATAAAGTCGGTTGCCAGCCATTGGCAATGCGCTTAGTGTCACTGCGCATTTCTTCCATATTCGTCAGTAAGCTGCGAGCGTGTTTCACAAAATATTCGCCAGCAGGGGTGAGGCTGACGCTACGATGATGGCGCTCAAATAATATCACGCCTAATTCTTCTTCTACTTGTTTTACGGCATAACTTACCGCTGAAGGTACTTTGTGTAATTTATTGGCAGCAGCAGTGAAACTGCCGACACGCGCGACCATATCGATAAGTTGAAGTGATTGTTCTGAGAGCATTATCGGCAATTCCTTGCTATGAGATTATTTGATAGCTAAGTTCAAAAATAAACGTTTCACAAGCTTTTAGCAAATGATTAAACTGTGCCGCTGTTTTACTTAGTCTTAATTTTTTAGCTTATGAATTCAATTATTGATGTTAAATATTTCTTATTTCTCGCTTATCTTGCCTTATTGAGCATGTTAGGTTTTATTGCAACCGACATGTATTTACCTGCATTTAAAGCGATTGAAACCAGCTTCGACGCTCAATCGAGCCATGTGGCCATGTCGCTAACCAGTTTCTTGGCTGGATTAGCGTTAGGGCAATTATTGTATGGCCCATTAGTGCAACGTATGGGAAAGCGTGGAGCATTGATCTTAGGCCTAGTGATTTTCGGCCTAGCCAGTTTTTGGTTAGCCAGCAGTGAAACGATTCTGAGTTTTAATATAGCACGTTTTTTCCAAGCATTGGGAGCCTGTAGCGCTGGGGTGATCTGGCAAGCGATAGTCATTGAAAAATATGATGCAGAAAAGGCACAAGGGGTTTTCGCTAATGTGATGCCTTTGGTTGCTCTATCACCTGCATTAGCGCCAATTTTAGGTGCATTTTTATTGAATATTACTGGTTGGGAAGGGATTTTCTTTACTTTAACTGGGTTGGCAATTGCACTTGTTTTATTCACTTTGGTTCTTGTACCAAGTGATAAACAGGCTAAAAGTGCGGTTAAACCGAAAAACATTTCCTATTGCTCGATTTTAAAAAATAATCGTTATTTAGGTAATGTATTCATTTTTGGCGCTTGTTCAGGTGCCTTTTTTGCTTATTTGACGCTTTGGCCTATTGTGATGGAGCAACATGGGTTTGCAGCGACAGAAATCGGCTTAAGTTTTATTCCACAAACCATCATGTTTATTGTTGGGGGTTATGCTAGCAAAATGGTTATCCGTAAGCTAGGGGCAGAAAAAGCATTAAAAGTGTTGCTGATTTTGTTTGCTGTATGTGTAATGGGCATCGCGACTTGTACTCTCATTTTTACAGAATTGAGTTTGTATCCTCTACTGATTATTTTCTCTGTATTGGCTGCGGCTAATGGGGGCATTTATCCGATTGTGGTGAATAGTGCTTTGCAAGAATTTACTGAAAATGCGGCAAAAGCAGCAGGTTTACAAAATTTTATTCAGATCAGTGTTTCATTTGGCGCTTCAAGTATTGTGGCAATGTGGGCAGCTAAAGGTGAGATGGCCATTGGTGTTGGGATCGGCATTTGTGGTTTATTAGTGCTCGCGGCTTATAAGCTTAGAGGTTATCAATGTAAACGTGATTTATCTACAGTTACTCAGTAGGCTGTGTTTTCAATCAGGTTATTTTGATTAAATTGATTGTTAAGTCATCACTTAGTTATTTTTTTAATACTTAGACTTTACAAGTTAACCTGTAGCTTATATTATTCGCGGCAGTGGAGAGATGGCAGAGTGGTCGAATGCACCGGTCTTGAAAACCGGCATGGGTTTGTAGCCCATCTAGGGTTCAAATCCCTATCTCTCCGCCATATTAAAAGATTAAACCGCTGTTTTTTACAGCGGTTTTTTTATATCTAAATTCAGATGGTTTATGACATAGATTTGTAGCATGTCAATGTAGGGTTCAAATTCCTATCTCTGAGCCAAATAGAACAAAAAAGCCCATCATTTTAGATGGGCTTTTTTGTGTCTAAACTTATTGGATAGAAAATGGGGTTATCCCCTATTTTATAAGGGGGTAAATCCCAATCTTTTTGTTATTAGCCATGATTGTTTAAGAAAGACTCATGAGCGATGATGGGCGGATCACATACTCCTTTTTCCCATGAAGCAGGATTTATCCTGTGGCTTGATTTAAGTGCGCTGCGGCTTGCATAAATGCTTTACTTGGATTAGACCAAGCGGGCTGTAACCAAGCGCGTTGTACGATTTTCATGGTAATAAGATCGGTTGAGTTAGTATCAAGCTCGCATAAATAATGCTGCGTGTTCAAATCGGGATCGGTATAATGACCTTGATTAAGATCATTAAAAACATAGATGAGCGTATCACCTGTTGATGTTCGTTCACTGCCAAGAATGATAGCTGGTATGACGCCAATATTATCATTGACTTCACCTGTTTGACTTGTTTTTGAAACGAAATGTAATAACTCACCGGGCGTCGCTATTTGAGTCAAATCGCCTGTGATCATTAGGGGACGAGACCATACTGGACTATCATCAAAACCTGTGTCATAAAAACAGTCTGCTTCAATGCTACTGATCACCATTTCCCTTGTCACTCGCGCTTCTAAACGGGTATAGCCTCCTATTTGAGTTTCAATATTAGCATGTTGGCAAGTGATGCTCATCGTGTCTTGGTTTTTTTTGATATAGCATTGACCCTGTGAGTTAAGGGCTAAGGGAATTTGTTCTCGATTATGGTATACGACCCATTCAACATCAGTGTCTGAGCTGACGGTTAGTGTGTGTGTTTGGTCATCGTAACGAATTTGAGTGAAAGCAAAATGACCACATGTGGCGTAAAATTTCCCTGCACTAATGTTATCACGGATCTGAGCTTGTCTTTCTATTAATGAAAGGTGATTAAAATCTTCACTGAGTGCAAGAGTGATAAGACCTTTATTGTTTCGGTAAGTGACAGCTGGAGGAAGCCCTAGTGTCGTTGGCTCACCCCAATCGCTGTTGGTATCGTCAAGATTATGCGCGTGTAGGAAGCTGCAATCAGAGGCAAAAGCCCAAATTGGGTAATCATGTTGTGGGGCATTTAAGAGAAGATCCCATACTTCAAAACCAAAAGGATTAGCTTCTTTGGAGCCTAATGCTTCAATATCAGTCGTGCATCTGTCATCGGCAAAGCGATTGTAAGTTTCAACACCTAGTACACGTTGACGTTGCTCTGGTTGGGCTGTGTCGATGGGCTTACAGGCTTCTTCAATTTGTTGTAATGTTTCGGTATCACCGTAGTAATCAGGGTGGCCAATAATAAAGCCTTTGTCTATAGGGCTATCGGGGTAAAGCCTGTGTATGTGACCATAGTCATAATCGATACTTTGCCAGAGTTCATCATAAGCATGATCACTGGGCCAATTTGGTCTTTCGTTTTGGTTTTGATTTTCAAGTAAGGTGATGGGAGTGAAATTGTCGGGTATGTCACTCATGATGAGCGCTGGTGCATTGATCCCATCTGGATCATTATGCTCTCCCAGAAAACATTCATGGCCCGTGAGGCCGCCAAAAGACAGGCCTTGTTTACTTAAAATTGACATTAATTCGCCGTTGGTCACTCGGCCACCAAGATAGGAACTGCCACCGCCGTAACGCTCGTTACCAATAAAATTATCAACGTGACTGTGAATATCACCTTTAAGCCACTGTGTATTGCTTTCAATATTGCTATAAGGTGAATAAGTGCTCAAATTTGTTTTTTGAGTTGATGTAAGATCGTCGGATGGAGAACTTGTATTGGCTGAGACGCTAAAAGAAGGCTGTATTGCTGTTGAGGCGAGTGCGGCCGAAGCCCATCCCAATTTTTTTATGGTATTACGTTTGTCAATTGAAAATTTTGGATGATTATTTGAAAAAAGCGTGATTAATTTCATTGTTTATATTTTTTCCAATATAGCATTTTTATTTGGAGTGAAAGGCTTTATAAATGAAAGTGTAATTTTATTTATATTCTGATACTCTTTGAAAGTTCTTGTATTAATCGTTTTTATTGGATGAGTGAGTTTATTGAGCCTTAATTGATAATAATTTTATGATGATTAGAATTAAACTGGTTATTATTCTCCAATTTCCTATTAGTAAAGCTTACAAGCGTTAATGCTTAATGTTTTTATAGAGGGATAATTTAATATTAAACTGAATAAATCCTGAACAACATATGTTTAGAAACATAATATTATGTCAATAAAGCTATCTCAATTGTTTGTTCGTAAATACGTAAAAATGAATGTCAATATTTTTCAGTAAGATGTAGGGCTCTGTAATTTTAAATTATTAAATATAATGATATTTCAAACCTTATTGGATTTTTGTGTTGACCTGACTTGTCAATTGTACTTTGGTATTTAGTTGGGACGTCGATGTCCTTATTATCTTTTTATTTTATAGATGAAGCCGATAAAAAATGTGATTAATCTGTTTTACTCTTTTTATTTTATTGGAGAATATTGCAATAATAGGGAACATAAAATAGAGGGCAAGAAGGCGTTGGGGGACATGAGCGTATAGAAGTGCCCCTATTATTTGAACACGACTTTAAGTGAATAACCTTCTCTTTTCATTGGTGAATTTTTGGTATTAAAAGTAAATGGGTTTGAGCAGCTAGTGCTTCTGTGTAAAGCGGGCAATTAATTGGGTAATGAGCCCTTTATCCCCTAAGAGTTTTGCGAGTAACGCAGCGCCATCTAAACTTGCGATAAGTTGTTGTGCACTTAATTTTGCATTTTTTTGATCAGCGAAAATAGCAACTGAGAGCCAATTGATATTATCGATAAAAAACTGTTTGACTTCAGATTGTATTTCGCTGGGCAAGGCATCAATCTCAGCACCTAGAATAGTACATGGACAAATTTTGTTATCAATAATGATGGCGCGTTCAAAAAAATTGGCGTAGTGGTAGAGTCTTTCTTCAATACTCGTGTAGTCTTGGCTAATTTTTTCTAGTGCATCATTTACGGCAAGGCGATATCTTAGTACAACGGCTATGCTAAGTTCGGACTTAGTCGGAAAATAGTGTTCAATTTCTTCAGTGTTAATATTTAATTTTGCTGCAAGTGCTGAAAAGTTAAAACTATTGTATCCACCGCTGCGAATGTAGCTTTCGGCTGCATCTAAAATTTGTTCTTGAATTAATGGCATGGTGTTGCCTCCAATGCATGATGCTTTTTATGGACAGCTTTAAAAGTGTCCATAATACATCTTAATCATCTTCTTTTAATGTGTCTAGTCATGGCCTACTGAGTTAGGATAACGCCAGTTCTCTCTCATTTGTGTGACTTTAAGGAGGTTATGGGGAGTATGTCAACTTGAAAGTGTAATGCTTGGTAATAAATGGTCATCAATATTATGGGCTTATTGTTAGTAAATGGGCGGGCTGACATATTTTAGGGGGAGTCACTGTTTAAAATATGCCAGATTGTTAGCCGTTACAACACTTGTAATACATCTTCCGTTGATAAACGAGACTTTGGCAAATTGACATTGTAGTCTTCATCAATATGATGATAACCGATAGCTAATGCCACGTCACATTGATAACCCTTTAATTCCTTTTCAAAAGCTTTACCAATCATTTCACTATCAACACCTTCCATAGTTGTGGAGTCGATGCCTAAACGCGCTAAAGTATGTAAGGTGTTACCTAATGCTAAATAGGTTTGTGCTTTTGTCCAGTGAGCATTATTGCCTTTCTCATTGGTATTGATATCAACAAAAGCAAAGCCGCCAAAGGCTTGTTCTCGATCCTCGAGTTTTACACGCTTATCTAAAATACTTTTATCCACCACTTTTGCATAATCTTCACGGGTATAACGGGGGTTATAAGCAAAGAGAATGACATGGGAGCAAGATTTGATATGAGGTTGATTAAACTGAAATTTATTGATGAAGGTATCATGCATTCGTTGTTTTGCCTGCTCACTTTCAATCACAATAAACTTCCAGGGTTGTGAATTAATCGATGAGGCTGAAAGTCGCATGGCTTCATAAATGATTTGCATGTTTTCAGGCGATACTTTTTTTGAAGGATCGTAACGCTTAGTGGTATAGCGGCTGTTTAAATCACTCAGGATTGTGTGTGTCATTTCATTGCTCCAACATCTTATTTTTAAAAGCACTAACGCTAAAACGATAGCTTATCATAGCTTCTAAGTATCAGAAATAAAACCGTATTACTGATAACATATTTTCAAATATTTTTTGATAATCCTATTTGTAGGAAAAACAGGAAGGCGTGTTTAAATGCTGTATTTAAGGTCAGGATCTTCTACCCTTAATTTTAAAGGGAGTTATACCAATTTAGCGATATAAACCATCATTGAGCAGATAACTATGCAATATAAGATTATTTTTGATATTGGTAACGTGCTGTTGACTTGGAAACCAGAGGTGTTTATTACTCAGGTTCCGCGTGTCAGTGAAGCATTAGGTAATATTAAACAAAATCATCTATTTTTGTCTCTTTGGGATCAGTTTGATCAAGGTCTGCTGTCTGAAGTCGAGTTAGTATCCAGCTTATCCCAAAGGGCGCATTTATCAGTTAGAGAATTACAACAGTTTATGGTAATGGCTAAGACATCTTTATTGTCAGTTGCTGGTGCATTGACGCTTTTGGGGGATCTAGCATCATCGGGTTATGCCTTGTACTGTATTACGAATATGAGTGAGAGTTTTTATCAATTTTTAGTTAAACGTTATCAATTTTGGCAGTACTTTAGACGGATTGTTGTCTCGGGACAATTAAAGATCAATAAACCCGATGTGAGAATATTTCAGTATTTACTGAATAAAGAAGGATTGCAGGCCAAAGATTGTATTTTTATTGATGATAAGGCTGACAATATCGCTGGTGCTTCGCAACTAGGTTTTAATACGATTCAATTTTTTTCTACAGAGCAACTACTCTTTGCATTGAAAGAATATCATATTGATGTTTAGATCTTCTGGTATGAAATCATCATGTAAGTAAGCAGAGAAATTGAAAGTAAAATTCAGTCAATTATAGATGGTCATTACGGGTATATATTAATGAAAATAGTATAATTAATAGTACAAATTAAGGTAGTGTTTATATCCAGTAGGTTAATGCTAGAGGTAAAATAACAATACTTAAAATTGTCGAAATAAAAATGATACTTGACACTTGAGGTGCATCTTGTGGTCTAAAGATTGAGATCCATAAGTAAGTATTGACAGCCGCAGGCATAATACATTGCAAAATTAGAACACCACGCATATTACCATTAAAATCAAATAAATGGGATAAAAATAAGGCAATAACAGCACCCATAATAAAGTGAGCAAGAGAAAATAATAGGCCTATTTTGATATTGGTTAATTTAATTTGTGCCAAGCTATAGCCTAATGTGAGCAGCATTAGAGGAATGGGCATACCCCCTAGAATATGTAACGATGAAGTAATGGGGGCAGGAAGTTGTATTTTGAAATAAATGATGCATATTGCCAGAATGACACTGTAAACACTTGGGCTCAATAAGGCCTCTTTAAGCTTCCATTGTCCTGAAGTGACTGCCGGAGTGACAATAAACATGAATAGCATACCAATAATGACAAAGGTGATCCCAAATAATATGCCGTCATGTCCAAATGCTAATGCGCAAATAGGGATCCCAATATTGCCTGTATTATTCACACTTAAGCAAGAAAAATAAGTGGGAATCGACTGTTTGGTTGCGAGTAAAAATAAGTAAACCAGTAATGCAAACAAGATAAACATTAATAATGCGGCGAACATCATAGTTAATAGCTGATTAATTTGAACGTCTCGACCTAGCATATGAGCTAGAATGAGTGCAGGATAACCAATGTGTGACATTAATTTGGAGATCATCTTGATGTCGAGTTTTTGTTTAAATAAAGCAAGGAGGTAACCCAGAAAAGCAATCATTAGAATAGGAAAAATAATGTTAATTACATTGTGAAAAAGTGGTGTCATTGTTTGCTTCTCTTTAGCACACTTGAAATGAGTGCCTATTTTAATATGTTAAGCGTTTTGGCCTTTGGTACTGTGCGTTGACTATTCACTGATTTTTTAGTGTAGCACTGATTTAATATTAGCGAGGTTGATGCTGTTGGAGAGGCGATCACTATGAATGCAATAGTGGCCAAATGGATCCGTGCCAACTAGGCTTAAAGATAAGCATTAGAGCGAGGTGACTATTGAGTTTGTGTAACCTATTTTATTATGAGGCTGAAACTCAGAAGAAATGGGATCTTCGTTTTAAATGATGTTTATTTGGTTTTTAAGGTTAAGTTTTATATCTTTCTGTTTTCAGAGATTAATTTTGATAGTGGACGGATAAATTCATTGATTAAACCTTATATTGAAGGAGCTCAAGGATGAGTGAATGGACTGACAGGGACGTACGGTGCTTAATGTTTTTTTGTCTTGTTGTTTTGATGGTGGTTTCATTCATGGTTCATGGCAATGACGAACCCCCTATCAATCCTTATTTGGCCGATTCTCCTTGGCCTATGTCCCATCGAAACCCCTATAACCAAGCCTCTTCCCCTTTAAAGGGAATAGAGCCTAATGATAATGTGCAAGTGTCTTGGCAATCAGCTTGGCCCTCTATTACTCTGGCCTTGAGTGGCGATCCACAGCGAGTATGGGGATCGACATTTAAGTCGGTTTATCAAGTGGATTTAAGTGGCGGTGATATTAATAAATTGGCAACTCAAACCCTTAGTCAGCCCGAAAATGGTATTTCAGGTGCTTACACCTTAGTGGATAGCGAAGGGAAATTCTTCTCACCGCGAGATCTCACACTATCGCGTTTTTCTCAGGTGAGTGAGGGAAATGATCCCCGTATTGTCATAGAAGACAGCTTTACTATTCCTCAAGGGTATTTGACAGTGGCTGATGAGCATATTGTGGGAATGAATATGACTTATGACGGCTTTATTGCCATGGCGACCTCAGCAGGATTACTGGTGGTCGTGAGTCGAGACTTTCGTTTTCACACCGCACTTTCCATGGGCTCCAATCAAAGCGTTTCAAATTCCATTGCGATTGATGAAGAAGGGGGGATTTATGTACTAACCAATAAGCAACTTCACCGTGTGCAATGGAATGGGACTCAATTGGTGCATTTATGGAGTACGACCTATGAATCAGGACCCGATGAACCCTTACCGGGTCGATTAGGGACGGGGTCGGGTTCAACACCGACATTAATGGGTAAGCAAGGTGGCGATAAATTCGTTGTTTTTACCGATGGTAGTGAATTAATGAATTTAGTTTTGGTGTGGCGAGATGTTATTCCTGATGATTGGGAGCCCATTGCCGAGGGAAAAGATCGCCGCATCGCCGCAGAGTTTCCTATCACCTTTGGGGTTGAAGAGGCGACACGGAGTATTTCTGAGCAATCAGTGTTGGTTAGGGGCTACAGTGCCATGGTGGTAGATAATCAATACCGTTTGGATACTTCTGATTGGTTTGATAATCCAAACGCGGGCGCTATTACTGTCTTATTTTCTAATTTAGGCTTTAACGCACCCTATGGGGTGGAAAAATTCAGCTGGGATCCTGTGAATAGGCGGGTTGTCAGTAACTGGGCTAATCAGGAAAGCTGTCCAAATGGAATACCGACTATGAGTGTTGCATCGAATATCGCTTACTGTTGGGGACAACGAAATTCCAAGTGGACATTACTGGGCTTTGATTGGGATACCGGAGAGACGGTTGTTGAAGTCCCTATGGGTTATGGCGTGCGTTATAACTCTACTTATGCGGCGACACAAATTGCTGATGAGGGGCAAATGATATCCGGTACCTTATTAGGTTTAGTGCGTTTGCTGCCGAGTCGATAATAGGATGAATCAATTCGCCAATATTTTGTTTTTGATCCAGTCTGTTACCGGAATCCTTGCACAAACCCCTGTGCCACTTTTTGAAGATATATCACATAAATTAACGCTCCCTTACCGTCAAGATTGGGCATGTGTTTCAGACTCGAGTTTTAATCACCTATTAAAAACAAAATTTAATGTGATTGATTTACCCCAGATGCGCCAAAAGGCCATAGGTAAACCGGGGGAAGGTGGATTGTGTCAAGGTCAAGTATTTCAAGTAAAAGAGAATGCCATCATTCGAGTTTATCGTATGTGGAGTCGTCAGGCACCCTTAACAAAATGGGGTCACTGGTGGACATTGAAAAAGCCTTCTGGGGGATTATTCCAATATCGACGGGACTATGCCATTTGTTATCATACTTTTCCCATTGATTCGCTTGTGTCTTGTCAGTTAAAAGCCAATGCATTAGTCGTTGCGGGTCCCGGGCAAAGTGCATTTTGTGATAATGGCAGTCATTATTTACCGTCGGCTGAAATTCAGGTATATATTGAAGATGTGAGTTCGGCCGTCATTAACTGCCGTATTGCGCTGAAAACGCCTTTTTTAACACCTTGAATAGGATAGACTTGTTAACAGTGATTGACGATGAAATACATAAATGGCGATTTAATTAAATTAGCCCAACAAGGGCATTTTGATGTCATTATTCATGGCTGTAATTGTTTTTGTGCTATGGGGGCTGGCATTGCAAAGCAAATACGACAGCACTTCCCTGAAGCTTATATTGCTGATAGACAAACGAAGAAAGGCGATGTAGCAAAGCTTGGCACATATTCCTGTGCCAAAGTGAGGAGCAGGCAGCATGATTTTGTGGTGGTGAATGCGTATACGCAATTTCATTGGTCTGGTGATGGCGTAAAACTTGATTATGATGCTGTTTATCGAGTGTTTACATTATTAAAACAAGACTTTTCTGGATTAAGAATAGGTTACCCTATGATTGGGGCTGGGCTTGCCGGCGGTGATTGGCATATTATTGCCCCTATCATTGATAAAGCACTGTGTGAAGAAAATCATACTCTAGTTTGTTATCAATCAGCTTAATTTCTCATTCTTAAGGCTTGAAAAAGGCAGTCTATTATTTTTTCTTGGTATTGCTGTCGTTGGGCTTTATCTTGACTGATCTCAAAATAATCTTGTGTGAAAATGGCACTGACACTGCTGGCTATAAACGTAATGATCATTTCAACGGTCATATCATTGCGTAATTGTCCTTGCTGCTGAAAAGCAGTGAGACTTTGGTGCCAATGTGTCGGCGAATAGAGGGGGAAATCCGTTCCGGCAAGTTCATGGTTATCTGCTTGTAGGTGCTGCCATTGCATCATTCGAACCAGTTCTGGATGTTGCGCATATGTTTGTACTCTGACATCAACAAGTTGGTGTAGAAATGCCAAAAAGCCCTTATCGGGATTAATAGGTTCATTTTGAACATCAGATGAAACAATGGCTTCTTTGACTTTTCTCCATAAAGTGGCTTTATTATCGAAGTAATGAAAAATAAGCCCTTTGGCAACGCCTGCATTTTTAGCAATTTGACCGATAGAAGTGCCGTCAAACCCTTTTTCAGCAAAAAGGTGTGTTGCAGATTTTAATATATTGTTTTTACTGGTATTTATTTTCATATCTTATTTGATTATTACTTTTTTTTATTGAGTACAGATCAGTATAACATTAATATTGACCAATCGGTCAGATTGATGTAAGTTTGATATTAACCGATTGGTCAGCTTTATTTTGTATTGATTGGGTTAGAGTGAAATATTAGAGGGATAACTCGATAATTTAAGTAAAAGCTAACCAATTATTGTGTTTATATAGTGTTATATGGGAAGAGATTATGTTTAAGCAGATCACACATGATTTTAATGCAAAATATCAAAAGATCTTTCAACATTTTTTCTATCAATGGGTTTTTTCAGAGAAGTTAACGGCTGAGCAAATTATGGATGAGTTTTTTACTGATGATTTCACTGCTATCATTGACGGAAACTTATTAACTCGGCAGGACTTTTTACGTCGTATTGGCAAAATGAGGGCAGAAACACTGATTGAGCAACAGGAATTTTTGCAGATGATGGAACAAGAGAATAAGTTATTTAGTATGCATACTGTTAAAGGCAAAATGTTAGCGGATGACAGTGATTTTGAAACCAGAGCCATTGCTTATTTTGAATTTAGGGATGACAAGTTACATCAAGGATATTTAAATAGTGCGACGGCTGGAAAGTTGCATAGTCATGATATTGCATCCCGCTGTTAATTGATCTTATCTTTTTTTGATGATGAAACTTGCATCCTTATATTATTTATGTCTCCCCTTTGGATTGGTTTTACTGATGCTTTTCAGTATGATCCCCGCCAGCGCCCATGCGTGAGCGTTCACTTGATTCGACTAACAGATGGCTGGCGATAGAGTGGAGATAAGCCCAATCGTCTTGGGTGACAGCTATTCCCTGTTTCCAAGCATTTTTCTGATTGTCAGCTTGGTGTAATGCGCTAATGTGCTGCATATTGTCGTGAACGGCCGGATGTGAAAGAGGGTGTTGACTGATCTCTATGGTAAGAGAGTGAGTATCATTCTCTTTTTGATCAGATAAATACAGCTCAGGTAAACATTGACCCGCATCAAGAATATAAATAACTTGCTGAGCCGTTGAACCATTATTCCAACTCGCTTTGACGAACAAATCCTGTTTTGCCAGTTTTAGCAGTTCACTAAAGGCTAACCAACGATTATGACAATGGGTTAATATCAGTGTGATAGCGGTTTGCTCAGCGAGTTTCTCTACACTGTAGTCCAGTAGACTGGGTAAGTGACAAATAATGCTGCAGCCTTTCAGATCTGCTTTAACGCCTTGCAGGCATTCGCTATCGATACTAATGGGCTGATCGTGATCCTTTTCTATAAACGCTAAGGCGTTGACGAAATGTTTTACTCCATTGAGTCCAACCATTTCTAAGTCAGCGACCATTTTTGCAATAATATCGGCTTCACCACAATGTTTATTCAGTCCCATAAATGCTTTGGCACAAAGGCTTGTTAATTCATTATGGGAAACCTGTATATGGGTTTTAGGATTGGCCTTTTTCATGTTATTTGTTCTCCGCTATCGATTACATGCATTCAATGTCTGTTTCTTGTTGAGGAAGCAGTGGAAACAACCATTCATCTTCATGGAGTTCATGAGATAAGGGTGAACCTTGAAAGAGAGTGACTCTGACCCATCTGTCTGAGCGAGGATCGAACTTAGTGGCACCGAACATAGACAGTTTGCACCTGAGTAAGTGCATCGGCAGCACCTTTTTGTTCAATAGGTTGATTTGAATGTCTCCCATTGTGCATTGAGCGAGACTCCAAATGCGCCGTGTAATGTGACGAAAGTGAGGATGTGCCAGTAAAAAAGCACTGATAGGCATGTTTAGGGCGGAGCTGCTTAATGCCTGATACAGTTGATTGACTTTTCTGGCGATGTCTAGCGGCATTTCCCGTTCATGACCAGGCTCTTCTCCTCTAATGCCCATTCTAGGTTCTTCTTTTTCTTTAGAGCGGTACCAAAACCAATATTGTTGATTTTGTTTTGAGAAGTCTATTTGAGTCGCCCAGTGGTAACGAGTGTTGAGTAATTCTAATATGTCTTCATTACTTAGACCGGATGGTAAATGCAATGATTCATCCACCGCTTGACCTATGTCATATTGATCCACAATTTCAGGGTAGATTTCTAATAAACAGGTTAATAATACTTCTTGAGTTTCAAGAGAGTATGTCGTGGACAGTGCAACTATGGATGACCAAGAACTGTGTTTTTCAAGTTCATCTTTCAGTGACGGAAGTTCATTGCTGCAAGTCATATTTTTATCATCTTGATGGGGATCAATGGTCTTGACTTGTTGTAGATGCACAGCTGCACGATTAAGCAATTGGGCTAAGGCTTTTTTCTTTTGTGCTGTGATAGGTTGTGAAGTGACATGTGCGATGGCATTTTCCCGTTGTGATAACCACTGATCGATCACTTTTGGGTGATTAATGAGGTAAGGTACCATTCCTAGTCCCGTTGCATTACCTATGCCTAAATAACGCTGAAGTGAAATGGATAATGTCACGGCATTCTCACCGCCTTGCTGTTTTGCTAAGTAATGTACCCAATCAATACTGAATTGTCTTAGGACATAAACTGCGCACATTTGGGCACTGAATGAGGAATTAAAATCGGTATTATTTTTTAAGATTTCAAAATCGGCGATACCAAACTTACCATTTCCGTAAACAGCCGTTGTGCGCAATAAATAACCTACATTGGCAATGATGTCGGTGTTTGGCTGTGAGCCTGATGATAAGGCATCAACAATATGTTCAAAGACACGGACACTTTTATTGGCCCGAGCGAGGACTAATACTTGGCTAGAATTGCGACCCGCTTCTTGTAGTGGCACATTGCCTTTGAGTTTGGCATATAACTCATGACTTATCTCACCTTGTACTAGCGCAAAAGTAATATCCCATTTTTCAGCGATAACGCGGTCGTTGCGCTCTTCATCTAAGATTTCACTGGAAAAAATCAGTAAGTGATAGTGATATTCGTGGGCATTGATACGATAAATAACATGACCAAAACCCGCTTCACATAGCCGCCATTCTGTTTGTTTGATTTGCCATTGCTGCTTAGCCATACGGCGCGTTAAACTGCGGACAAAACTTAATCGAGTCTGATGCATGGCGCCTAGCCGATTGGGATCCATGACAATATCGGGGTGCCTTAAGGATGCTTTTTTGTTTATGTCTGTTGGATATTCTTTATTGAACATTTTATGTCCTCGCGCGTTCTTATTTATTTCATTTTTTATTGATTTTATGAGTATTCAGCTTTAAGGGATGATGCCTTGTGTTTTTGCCATTTTGAGAGCCAGTTGTGGTGCATTCCACAATGAAGGCAGTAATATGATAGAAACAGGGACAGCGGTTATCACAATAAAGGATTGCAATGCGCTGATCCCTCCTGCACCCATTGAAATAAGCACCATGGCCGAGGCTCCCATCATGATCCCCCAAAAAGCTCGAATATGGGCACTGGGTTCATTTTTGCCACTGATCACGACGCTAATGGTATAGGTCATTGAATCCCCTGTTGTGACGATAAAAATAGCCGTTAAGAGTAAAAATGATATTGAAATTATGCTTGGATAAGGCAATTGTTCTGTGATCGCCAGAAGGGATGCAGGTAAGTTAAATCCCGAAAATGCGTGACTGACAGAACCTGGATTGGCAATTTCTAAGGCTAAGCCTGTTCCGCCAACAACGGTGAACCAAAAACAAGTAATGAGCGGGGCAATGATACTGATAGCAAGGATAAGTTGTCTTATGGTTCGGCCTCGTGAAACACGGGCAATAAAAATGGCCATAATGGGTCCGTAACCTAAAAACCAACCCCAAAAGAATAATGTCCATTGGCTTAACCAAGCTGTATTACCGTGATAGGTTGCCATAGGGATAAAATGACTGATCATCGACCCAAGTCCTTGCAAGTATCCCTTAATAATAAAGTTACTGTCACCGAAAATAAGAATATAGATCATTAAAGCCATGGCCAGTAAGATATTGCAACGGCTTAAAAATTGTAGCCCTTTGTTCATGCCAGTCAGTGCTGATATGGTGTAAAGAGTAATGGCCAGTAATATGATGATAAGTTGGGTTGCATAAGTATCGGGAAAAGCAAAGAGCGCGTTAAGCGCATAGCTGACTTGTAAGCCTAAAAAGCCAATAGGGCCAATAGTGCCTGCGGCAACGGCGATAATGCTGGTGGCATCAATAAAAGCCCCTGTGAATCCGGTCAATGCTCGCTTTCCAAGCAGAGGATATAACAAGGTACGGGGTTTCAATGGTAAACCTTTATCGAAATGTAGATGCATTAATACGATGGAAGTGAGGCTTCCCAATATGGCCCAAGCTAAAAACCCCCAATGCATAAAAGATTGCGATAAGGCATTGATGGCGAGTTGATGAGTGTTATCTGTTGCTGAAAAAAGCGGCGGAGGGCTGACAAAATGAGCAATGGGCTCAGCTGCGGCCCAAAAGACGCCACCGCCAGCCAACAAAGTGCAAATGATGACGGATAACCATCGAAAGCTATCCATCTCAGGGGCGCTAAGCTGGCCTAAGCGTACTTTTCCTGTTTTGCCAATGGCAAGGCCTAAACTGATGATAAACGTGAGCAAGAGTAACAGCTCCCAGTAGGAGCCAAATACCTTAATAGACCAAGCAAAACCAGTATTAACGATACTGGCAAGTAACGTATTATCGAACAAGGCTAAGGAGACAAAAAGTGCTATGAAGCCGCCGCTGAGCCAAAATACTGCTTTGTCATATCCCTGCGTTTCTTTTCCTATGTGATTGTGAAGGCTTGTTGATTTTGTTGTCGATAGATTCTTATCTATGAGCTCGAGTGCATCAGACATATATTGCTCCATCAGTTTAAGGGGGCTTGGTTACCCCTCATTTGGCTCAGTTTATTGTTATCTTTCTCTATTGATGAGTGGTTACTGAGCTGAGTTTTTATTTTGTGCAGATAAGCTTTCGGTTAAGAAATTAAGCCAATTACCGCCTAATATTTTCTGTGTTTCTAGCGAGGAAAATCCTTGTTTTAATAATCCTTGGTAGATATTTTCCATTCCTTTTTCACCACTAAACCAAGGCAAATTATCTGGCCATCCGGTATTATTTGAAGAGCCCTCACCGTAATCCATTTGCTTGGACCATTTTCCATTTCGCATCCATTCCAATATGGATTGTGGTTGATTGAGGCAAAGATCACTGCCAATACCGATATGGTCGACCCCCATCAATTCGGCGGTATCGGCAACCATTTGACAAAAAGTGTCTAAACTGCATTGACTGCCATTGGGTAGATGAAAAGGGTATAGGCTAAAGCCCAATAAGCCGCCTCTTTTTGCCAAAGACGTCAGTACTTGATTGGATTTATTACGCAGTGCATCATGAGCAAAACTGGGGTTTGCATGGCTAATGCAAATAGGCCTAGCAGAAGTATCAATCGCCTGAAGGGTTGATAACTCAGCGCTGTGAGACATATCAATGATCATGCCCACACGGTTCATTTCGCTGATGGCTTGTTTACCAAAACGAGTTAATCCACTGTCGGTTTTTTCATAGCAGCCACAGGCTAATAAACTTTGGTTATTGTAAGTGAGCTGCATGATGAGCAAACCTTGTTTGCGCATCACTTCAATGAGCCCGATTTCATCGTCTATGGGTGAGCAGTTTTGTGCGCCCAGAAAAATACCGACTTTACCTAGTGCTTTAGCTTGGTGGATATCATTTGCCTGATGGACAGGCATAATGAGATCGCTATTTTGTTCAAATAGTCGATTCCACTGTGCAAAACGCGTTAATGTTTCTCTTGCATTTTCATGGTAAACCAAGGTGGCATGTACGGCTGTAATACCACTGGCTTTTAAAGATTGAAAGTAGGGACGATCCCAATGGCAATATTGAAGCCCGTCTATGATAATGTGATCACGGTACATAGTGACTCCTTAATAGGGGCGCAAGTAAGTGGTTTTTATCGTCGAATAAAATTCTTTTGCGTATTGACCTTGCTCTCTTGGGCCAAAGCTGGATTGTTTACGACCACCAAAAGGCACATGATAATCTGTACCTGCGGTGGGTAAGTTCACCATGACGCAACCGGTTTGCGCTTGTTGTTTAAATAAGGCAGCACTTTTAAGGCTTTGTGTGATAATGCCAGCGGTTAAACCAAAGCGAGTATCATTGACGGTGGCAATGGCTTCATCGAGACTGCTGACTTTGATCACACTGGCTAAAGGCGCGAAGATCTCTTCTTGGTTCATGTCCCAATGGTTTTGTGTATTGAGCATTAATGTGGGAGCCATGTAGTAACCTTCATGCTCAAGCGTGAGTTGATGTCCGCCGAATGCACATTCTGCCCCTAGTTCATGAGCGCGTTTGATCCAAGCTAGGTTGGATTGCAACTGCTTATCATCAACCACAGGTCCCATAAAGATGTCTTTGTTCAGCGCATGTCCGACTTTTAATTGCCCCATGCGTTGAATTAATGCATCCACATACTTGTCATGGACTTTGTCTAATACCACAAGCCTTGAAGACGCGGTGCACTTTTGACCCGCTCCTGAATAGGAACCTGCAATAGTGGCTTCGACAGCTAATGAAATATCAGCATCATCGGCGATAACTAAGGCATTTTTACTGCCCATTTCCAGTTGGCATTTGACAAAATTAGGTGAGGTTGCCGTCGCAATTTTACGGCCAATATCCACTGAACCGGTAAAGCTTACCCCATTTATCTCGTTGGAATGGATGAGAGTATCACCAACTTGAGCACCGCTACCTAAAATCAGATTAAACGTGCCTTCTGGCAGTCCTTGACGATGAATAATTTCCGTCAATGCAACGGCACTTGCTGGGGTTAAGTTGGCAGGTTTCCAGATCACACTGTTACCAAAAGCGAGGGCGGGCGCAATTTTCCATGCGGCAGTAGCTATAGGGAAGTTCCAAGGCGAGATGATGGCGACCACACCGAGTGCTTCTCGGCTGACTTCAACTGAGACGCCAGGCCTGACAGAATCGGCTAGATCCCCCATTTGTCGTAATACTTCGGCGGCAAAGTATTGGAAAAATTGTCCTGAACGATAGACTTCCCCTCGTCCTTCTGCAAAAGGCTTGCCTTCTTCTTGAGAGAGGAGTCGACCCAGTTCATCACATCGATTAATCAGTTCATCTCCGATGGCCTGTAGCACTTTTTGTTTGTGTTCTAAGGGGGTTTTTTCCCATGTGGGCTGTGCCTGTTGAGCAGCATCGATGGCTTGATGAACTTGCTGTGAGCTGGCTTGTGCGAAATGCCCCAAATGATGTGAAATATCCGAAGGGTTGATGTTATCGATTGTTGAACTTCCCTGTTGCCATTTTCCGGCAATATAAAGTGCGTTTTCTGTATTTAATGTCATGGTTAACCTCTAATGAATACTCTCTATTCTTATGATGCTTGCTAATGTTTCAACCTATTCACTCACTGTCAGATACTGTGGCGTAGACAACCAGTTCAACGAGCATTTCTTCCCGTGCTAAGCCTGCTACCACTATGGCTGCCCGATTAGGAAAAGGGGCTTGAAAATATTCGGCATAAATTGCGTTGACAGTGGCCAGATAAGTGCGGTCAGTGACATAAATCATGACTTGCAGTACGCTGTTTGTATCTGTACCAGCGCAATTTAGGGTATGAACAAGATTATCTAAGGTTTGGCGGGTTTGTGCTTCAATGCCGCCTTCTACGACTTGACCTTGTTGATTGATAGGAATTTGAGCGGTGTAAAGGGTATTATTCGCTGTTATAGCCCACTCTAATGGGGCTTTCGATGCAAAAAGAGACGTACTTATGGCCTGTTTAGCTGCTGTCTTTGACATAAACGATACCTAGCGTTTTGAGATAAATGTAATGTGTTCATTTTATGTTCAGCTAGAATATTGCATAGGCTTTTTGATAAGTCTAATTAGTAATTTTTTTAAATTGATAATTTAAATTTATCACTTGTTGACAAATGACAAGGCTAGAATGGAGATGAATATGATCTTTTTATCCTCATCTTTTTGGTTAAATATGGAGTAATGCTTTAATAGATATAATAAATCATTGGCTGTTTTTTTAATATTTTTGACTGAGCAGTGGCCTTTTTTAACGTCAAGATATGTCAGTATTTGTTTTGCTTGGTGCTTGTAGGTGTTACACAATATGTTTTTATTTGTGGTTAATTGTTTTTCTATGTTTTATTTATGAGTTGATATTGGGTGTTTAGTGTGTCTATTTAGTTGGTTGTTGACGAAGAGATGATAAAAATTATGCTTAAAAGCCAGAGTTAAAGGTCGTCAATTTCATTTTTTCACTCTTGTTATTTTTAACGTTAGATAGCCAATAATGAAAGTGTCAGTTAAGGAGCCGATGCAATGATGGATATTAAGTTACAGCAATTAAAACATTTTTGCTGGGTAGTCGAGGAAGGTGGATTTCGAGCGGCGTCTGCAAGAGCAAATCGTTCACAGGCCGCTTTGTCGACTTCCATTAAAGCGTTAGAGAAAACACTAGGGCAAGTATTATTTGAAGCTGGGCATAAAGCGAAGCTGACACCCTTTGGAGAGTTATGTTTACCTAAAGTTGAGCAGTTTATGACCCAATATCATCATTTAATTTATGATTTAAATGCGGCGGCGGCAGGACAGCTAGGTGAACTTCGTATTGCCAGTGTGCCTTCTGTTGCGGCAAAAATCATTCCTCGAATATTGGCTAAATTTACTAAACAATATCCTAAAATAAAAGTGTCCTTGATTGATGATAATGCTGCGGGAGTTGAGAGACGCCTTTTAGCGGGAGAGGTGGATTTAGCCTTAGGTAATTGTTTGAATATTAACCATGATAGAATCGATTTTACATTACTCTTATTGGACCCTATTGGCGTTGTTTGTTTAAAAAGTCATGAGCTATCAATAAAAGAAGGAATTCAGTGGCAAGAAATAAAAGATTATCCTTTTGTCAATAATGGTACCTGTTCTTTACTTGACCCGACGAGTGCCCATGTGCTGAGTCAGAATGCATTTTATAGTGTAGAGAATATCACCTCACTGTTTTCAGTATTGGAGTTAGGGGTGGGGGTGACAACGTTACCTAAGTTAGCTTTTCCAGAGAACTTACCTTCACTATGTTGGATCCCACTGATTGCACCTAAATTAGAACGTGAAGTGGGTATTTTTAAATTGATCGATCGTCATATTTCACCCCAAGCGATGATTTTTTATAATTTGTGTATAAAGGAATTGGCACCTGAATAACAACTTATTTTTGTGGAGAGTTCAGGAAATGACCCAGAAAGTGCACGCTTTCTGAGTCATTGTCGTTATAGCGTTTAGCGTGTTTGATGACTATTGTGCTGTTTGGTTTTTAAAGGTGAAACTTGATAGCGCATTACTCACGATTTGCTCTGCGATAATGTAATGGGCTTGTGTTGTTGGATGAGTGACTCCCCAAAATAAATAGCTATCAGAGCCATTAACAACACAATCGGAGCGAAGTGAATGGGATTTTAAGTAATCCACTGATGAACTACGATTGATGTCAAGGCAAGAGTCGGTGACATTGGTTAAGCCATAACTTTCTGGAGAATCGATAACATTATCAAATAATGTGTAGGTATCAAACAAGACAAAATTGTATCCCTGATCTTGATAGTTTTCGATTTGGTTTTTAATAAACGCATTGTATTCCATGATTTTATCTTTTACTTCTATTGCCTTATCAGCACTGGAATATTTAAATTGTGGTGCATGACTGGCATCGGGTAAATTTAAAACCAACATATTTGTAATGCCACTGTCGATGAGTTTTTCTATGATTTCGGTAAAATCACCACTGACTTCAGCGACGCTGCGATCATAGTTAACAAAATCATTCAGGCCAAATTCTAATGTTACTAAGCTGTCTTTAGGATCATAATTTTCAGCCAGTTGCATGTATTCCACATAGGAGTCTATTTGATCGGTCACCCCAGGCAAAATGACATATTGATCTTCACCAGCCGCACCACTAATGGCCCAATTATAAAGGGGCAAGCCCATTAGTTGAGAGACATACTCAGTCCAGACATAGCCATTTGAAAAATGCCCTAAAAACCATGAGTTGTCATTTGGAAATAACCATTGAGAGGCATTATATAAATTCCCTGTGTCAGAAATACTGTCGCCAAAACTGACCACTTTATTGACTAAACTTTTATCATCGTTATCGCTGCTGATGTCATTTGTCCAGATAGTTTGATTATAAGAAAAGCGTGTGTCTGCCGCGAAAAAGGTGATATCGGCTGCAGCATAATCGGTATCTAAGGTTTTTTGACAGCGTTCGAGTAAGGTATCTTGGCTGGTGGAAGTATAAAACATGTTTTTCCATGAAATGCTGGAATACCAATAGCCTGTGACTTTGTAATAACTGCCGTCATCATTTAGCCCCCATTCCCAATCGGTTGCAACATCGTCATGGCTGTCGCTGGGCCTGTACCAACAACGTAAATAGGTATAGGTTTCATTTGATTGTAATGTGCTGATCTGTGAGCTTGATAATGTGCTGTTAGCGGCAAAACTTGAAAAAGGGAGTAGGCATAATGTGAGATAGAAGGTATTTTTTAGGATCATATTATTGGTCTCTCCATTTAAATTCAGGCCAGTGGTCTTGTTGATTTGCGTGCCTGAATAATCATTTATTGTTATCAGTTATCATCTTTAGTGGAATTCAGTATTAGTATTTTATTAATTAGATTTCACTAATTTGATTAATAACAATTTAATGGAAATGACGCTATATTTTTTTGAGTGCTAGCTCTAAAAACAGTGTTCTGTTTGATTTTTGTATTTTGTTTTTATTTTTTTACTCGTTTTTTGTTTCTTTATTGTTTATTGTTTGTTTTGTTTTAGCGATGAAATGCATATGCGAGTACTCTCAAGTCACAGGCACATATCACAGGCAAATCACAGTTCAGGCATTGAAATAGAAAAAATAGCCACTATTTCTAATGGATAAATATGCATTAGTAGTTGTGGGAAGGTGGTGGTTTGAATTTTAGTCATATTCGTTGGCTCGATGAGAAAGGGCAGGTTAAACCGCCTATCTATCTTTATGGTATGTTGATTTTTCTTGCGAGAGGATGGTGTATTTGGATAGCTTCATTAACTCAAGCTAATGATCGAGCGGGGTTAGTGAGCTTATTTTATCCCCATAAAGCGGATTTTATTATGTCTCTGATTGCGGGCCTGGGGGCCGTATTCATTTATATTGTTGTCATTGCGGAGCGCAAGCGCAGTCCTGAGTGGTTTCGTATTCCCTTTGGCCAAATCAAGTGGATGTTGTTAGGATTATTATTACTTGATGGAGGATTACTCATTTCTCGAATTGTCAATAGCTACTATTTGTACAGTTGGAGTACGGGGTTAGATGCATTGCTATTGTTTTGGAGTACGCTGTATTTGGTGAAGTCAAAACGGTTATCTTTGTATTTATCTGATTGGAAGTGACATTGTCATTTCATTGTAAGACCAATGGGCTTAATGATGTTAAGCCCATTGGTCTTTATAAAAATAAAAAAGTCTATATTGGCTTTTTAAGGGGTTATTTTCTTACCCAATTGCCTTTTTTGTTTTGATAAAACTGGCCTTTCTTTGTGGCTGAAATGGCTTTTTTTGCTGCAAGATTAGCCACTTCTGCCAGAGGAATATTATTCTTTTTAGCAATTCTTTGGTAAGAACTACGTCGTTCCTCGTTCACTCTTTTTGTTAACTTATTCACTTCTGGACCGGCTTTAACGACACCAAGGTAACCGTTTTGCAGCTCACCCACTTTGCCTTGAGTTTTTGCATCTTGTAAGGATATGGCAAAGGCATTGAGGCTGAAGAGTAAGATTGTGACTAGTGTTAAAATGCGAGTTTTCATGATTGCTCCATGGGTAAGATTAAAATAATTCATCATTTGTGAGAAGTTGATCTAGCTCTTTGTCCACTTTGATTTTGATTTCGTGTTCAATTTTCACGTTAAGGTTGATAACAATGGGTTTATCGGGGGGCGCAAGTTGAACCTTTGGGGTACAGGCGCCGATGAACAATAAAGCCGTTAAACTGATTGTTATATATTGAGGTAACACCTTGTTAAACATTTATTTTCCTTACATCATATAATGGTTGTTTTGATGACTCATATAAAGCAAGTTTAACCATATTTATCCATTGAGTGAAAGATTACTCCTCTTTTTATATCATTATCTTCATTGAGTGTGATCTTATCGCTGCATGCTATCCCTTGAATGATGAATACAGGCTGAATACTTTATTGAATGTTTTTAAATTCATTTACTTAATTGATTTTTCTATTCCACTTTGCAATTTACCACTGAGCTGTAGGCTTCTGAGTAATTGTAATAGGTTTTCTTCTTGGGTGTAATTAAAGTGAATAGGGCGCTCAATGCCTTTACTTTTCCCTTTTATTTGTGCTTTTAAAATGGCATCACCATTTGTTTTCATACTAAATTGACTGGTTAACTCACTGTATTTTAAATGTTCTAATGCTGAAAAAGCAAAATCCAAGTAAGGTTGAGATATTTTCATTTGCTCTACACTGGGGTTATCGTTAATAGCAATTAATCCGCCAGGGGGACGAGCAACAAGCTCCCCGTTATCGATACTCAGTTTATCGAATTGAAAGCGAATGGGTAGCACGGCATCAAACAAGCCATCGGCATAAACGCCTTCAACGGGGTGAAGCGTGAGTAATTGGTTAAGACTGACGCCCTGTAATAGTATATAGGCATCTGTTTCGCCAGTGGTATTGAGCTGAAACTTAGGTATGGCTAAGGTGCCTTTTAATGTATGGCCCTGAAGCTTGAGTTCAAGTTGTGTGCGGTTGAGTCCAAGTCGTGCCCATAAGCGTTGCCAAGGGGTTGAGGTTTCAGTGATGGAATGAGTAAGTTGCCTTGTGCTGGTTTGACTGAGTCTTGCTTGGACATTGATATTGGTGATGATAATGCCTGGATTAAATGCTTCGAGTGATAAGGTTAATGTTTCACATTGAAGTGGCAGTGGGTTCACTTTTATCTGCTTTTTGAGCAATGGCGATAATTGGTAGTGACATTGGGCGTGTAATTGTCCCCTCTCAAAAGGGAGTCCGTTAAATTGGCCTGATATATCATCAATATGCGTGTTGAGTGTGAATAACCAAGGTGCTGCTTTTGCCGTTTTTTGGTAACTGAGTTCAAATTGACTCATTCCAGTGAGCGAAAGATCTAATGGGGTGGTTTGTGCTTCTTTCATTAGGGTGACGAATTCATCCAATGGCCGAGCAAAGCTCCACTGGCCTGTTATTGATTGTAAATTGGCAAAAGAGTCGAGTTGCACTTGATGTTGACTGCTGAAGTCAAGTTCATTGATTTTCCAGTTCTCTTGGCTGTTGATGCGGTTTTGATTAACAGTGATGGATTGGTGTAGCGACAGGTTTTTCATATGAATTAACTGCTGCTGTGCACTTGCTTTTTTTAGCGCTAGAGATGGCTGATTTTTGATTAAGGAAGTCGAAGCAGGTTTGCTTTTACTGATAAAGAGATCATCAATATTAACGGTTATTTCCTGCATTTGTGGCTGATTAATCCATGCCCAGAGTGCTTGTATGGCATTTGTTGAGTGCAGCCTGTCTGATCGAGGCTCTGAGCGAGGTTGTAAAGACAAATCTTGAGTGAAGTCATAAGTCAGTGAGAAAGGATGATTTGAGCGTAGATCTAACTGCTTAATACGTCCTTGATAGTTTATGAAATCTTCATTTTTATTATTGTGGGTCGTTTGTTTTTTGTTGTTAGCGGTCTTATTTGTTGAAGTGTTAGTCTTTTTTATCCATTGCGCATTCACTGTGTTTAATTGAAAGTGAGTGGGGGATAAATTGAGTGCAATATGCTGCTTAGGTAAATAGGTGAATGTGCTTCCTGCCTCGATGGTTAATTGATTTTTTTCGGCAGCGAGCCTATTTAATTCATTGGGTATATGGGGGGCGTGACTGTTTTTGAGTGAGTTCGCTAACAAATGGCGATGGCTATTAACATCATTGATATTATCAAAAGCAACAGCGCCTGCATTGAGACGGATAGGTGTGTCAAAGTTAAGCTGGAATTGCATTTGATCATTTTTATAGTCTTGAATGAAAGTGCCTTGGCTTGTTAATTCAAGTTGATTAACACTTATTCTGGTTGAAGGAGCTACTTCACTGTGTGGTGCTTTGTCTTTTTTATCATTCATTACTGTAGATCTGTTACTCTTGCTCTTGCTCTTGCCTTGTTGGGGCTGCTTTTTTTGCTCAGAGAATAAAGGCAATGAGAGTTTAATCGGTTGACTTTGCTGTGTGTTAAATGCCCACTTTCCACTTGTTTCTGATTGTGTGTTGATATTTCGAATGTGCAGATCCTGTAATGATAAATGCGTTGTCAATTGGGCAAGCTCCAATACAATATCGCCATGTGATAATGTCACTTCCTTACTGGCCATATTAACGGTTAATGGTTCGATGATGGACAGCGTTAGCTTTGAGGTTGTTTGGCTTAATGGCTTCGGTTTTGCTTTGCCCAATTGTGTTAACAATGTTTTTGCTTGATGAGGCAATTGAAAATAAGTGGCTAATTGTATTAGCTGATCATGACTGGGACGGAGAGTTAGATCCATGGGCTTTATGGATAAGCTTGGCTGAGTCAAAGATCCAAAAATATCAATTTGCCATTGAGGCTGTTGACAAGGGGAGGTGTTTACGCGCTCGTTTTTTTCAATCTGAGCCATATTTTGAGAAAGGTTCTTATGATTGTTAACATTTTGATTATCTGCGCTTGTTGAACGGGTTGTGATTGTGGTGTCAACGGGCTGAGTCATGTTTTGAAAAAGGCTCTGTGGCATATTATTGCGATAATGATGCTTAATATTATGACTATCAGTGCCTGTTGAACTGGCTGTCACTCTTGTTTCAACGGGAGCCATGTTTTGAGAAAGGTTCTTATGATTGTTAACATTTTGATTATTTGCGCTTGTTGAACGGGTTGTCACTCTGGTGTCAGCGGAAGTTATGTTTTGAGAAAGCTTCAGTGGAATATTAATATAAGTATGATGATTATCAGTGCTTGTGGGTTGGGTGGTGATTTTAGCATCAAGGGGAGAAAGATAAAGTGATACACCACAAACTTGATGCATTGATTCTAGGGTGATATATTGTTGATTTTGTTGATTTTGTTGATTTTGTTGATTTTGTTGATTTTGTTGAGTGGAAGATTGAACCCCTAGTTTAATTTGGCTGTAAAGCTTACCTGATTGTGGCATTTTTGAGTCAACAAGCCTTGATAATCGATGAGACAATAATCGCACTTCTTTATTGAGTATTGAGGGCTTGCTCATTGAACTTGAAGAATGGATTTTTGATGAAGCTTGGGTCGATGTTTGCACTACTGATGATTGAGAAAGCGGTTGAGCTAAGCTCAAATTATCTAGTTGTTGGGAGAATGTCTTTAAGCCACTGCTTAATGCGTCAAAAGATAGTTGACTGGAAAATGCCCATTGCGTCTCGGTGAATTGGCCGGACAGTGTCCAAGTCGGCAAGTTGTCCATCAATATTTGAGTGGAAAACTGCCCTTGATATAAATTCAGTGATTTAATCTTAGCGAGTTGAATAGTCTTGTGATGATCGCGCTTTTTAAAAAAGAGGTTAATGTGCTTTACATTGAGCTTGGGAGAATTTGCCAGCAATGCCATGAGCTGAGAGTTAGGAAGCGGGATCTTTGAGTGAGTATTTGTTTTTGCTTCACTGTCAACTAAGGTGTTAATTTTATCGGCAAATGTGATAGGGCTGAGGGATGCATTGATTTTGTTAATGGTCACATTTGTAATATCGCTGCTTGATAGCTGAAAAAGAGACGTCCCTTGATTAAATTCTATGTCGATATCTTGTAGGGTGAATTGATCTTGATTAACCTCAATGGTGAGGTTAGGGACTGTCCAATGGGTGAGACTGTCTGCTGAAACAGTCATCTGGGTTACTTGCGCGTTAAAAGGGGTTAAATAGTGATTGATGAGGCCTTTTATTAAGCGTTCAACATTAAAACTGGCAATGATGGATAAGCCTATAAGAAAGCTTAATCCAATAAAAAAAAGCACAATAATACGCCGTTTCACAGACGACTCTCCCTGTTAGTGGATACAGATGTTACGCTTAAGCCACTTGAAACCTTTTTTCAAGTGACTGTGATATCTTTCACCGCTAAGCGTCTTGCCACCTAATTTGGGTGGTTAATCTGTGGGTCTCATTGGGCGCTAAGGTGACGCTATCATCGAGAACGTTCGCCGCTTCTAAGCAAACCATAGAGAGATAATCATCATTCCTAAAGCGTGATAAGCGCGTGGATTTTTCAATCCAAGGGTTCCATAGTATCGCAGATTGACTGTTCTGACGTGACACTTGGATAATCCCCTTTTGTGTATGTAATAATTGTACTGGACTGAGTTGGGTAAAGACTTTATCGGTTTCTTGGTTGATCACTAAGCTATCTTGTACTTGTTTAATCGGGTCTTGATTAAATTCAATAAACTTGGCTTGTCCAAAGCCCGTTGCGGAAAATTGATGAATATCACCGATGGGAAAATAACTGTGTAAAGCTTGGGAGAAGGTGATGCTTTTGTCATCGAGATTGGTATTGATAAGCGAGAGACTCAATGAATCACTTAAGCGAAATTCGGCACTTAATTGGGTACGGTAGGGCCAATACTTTTGTGTATTATCATCCAATGTTAAGGTAAAAAGTAACTTCACTTCAGTCTCATTCATGTTGACTTCTTGAAGTTGCCACATTTGGGTTCGAGCAAACCCGTGTTGAGGCCAATCAGAATTGGTGTGCATGCCAAACCAAGGCCAACAAATCGGGATCCCACCACGAATGGCACTGCCGATTTGATAATCATTGTCCCTTGAGCACCAAAGCAGCGGCGGCTGGCCTTTAGGTTTAAAATAATCAATTTGAGCACCTTGTTTAAAAATACGAGCCTGACAATGCTGTGTATCAATGTCGATGTATTCCAAACCTTTGTTGTGCATTTTAGTGGTGACAGAGCCCATAATGCTTCCTAATTACCTGATTTTGTATAAGCTTACCGTATTCTGAGGGGGAAGTGAAACGCCCTTTTTAACTGCTTAAAGCATAATATTGGATCTTAATAGTTGTTGCGTTTTTAAGCTGAAAATGAGAATAATATTGAGCTTTTACTCAAATGCATCGATAGCAATAATGACAAGAAAGGGAAGACAGTATGCCAGTTTATCAAGCACCATTGCGTGATTATCAATTTGTTTTAAATGAATTACTTAATGTATATCAGCAAGATGAGTTAAAGGGTTTTGATGAGATTGATACTGAGTTAGTCAATGCCATTTTACAAGGTATGGCGGAGTTTAGTACTGATATCATGTTGCCATTAAATTCAGTGGGGGATCGTGAAGGTTGTCGTTTGGAAGCGGGTCAAGTGAAAACACCGACAGGGTTTAAAGCGGCGTATGATCAATTTGTTGACAATGGTTGGGCGACGCTGACGAGTGATCCTGCTTATGGCGGCCAAGGCTTACCCAGTGTGGTTGGGTCGTTTATTTTAGAAATGACGGCAGCAACCAATATGTCATTTGGCATGTATCCAGGCTTAACCCATGGTGCTTATTCGGCTATTCATGCCCACGGCAGTGAATCATTGAAGCAGAAATATCTTGAAAAATTCGTCAGTGGTGAATGGACTGGCACCATGAATTTGACCGAATCTCACGCAGGAACAGATTTAGCGCTATTGCGGACAAAAGCGGTGCCTTTAGATAATGAAAAATATGCCATATCGGGAGAGAAAATTTTTATCTCATCGGGCGATCATGATTTGAGCGACAATATCGTGCATCTGGTATTGGCAAGGTTGCCCGACGCCCCTGCAGGGGTGAAAGGGATCTCACTATTTGCGGTGCCTAAGTATTTAATTAATGATGATGGTAGCTTAGGAGAGAGAAATCAACTCAGTGCTACAGGGCTTGAGCACAAAATGGGACTGCATGGTAATTCCACTTGTGTGATGTTATTTGATGGTGCTGAGGGAGAGCTTGTGGGTGAGGCCCATCAAGGTTTGAGAGCCATGTTCACTATGATGAATGAAGCACGTTTAGGAGTGGGTATACAAGGATTAGCCGTGTCTGATATTGCTTATCAGAATGCACTCTTATATGCAAAAGATCGTATTCAGGGACGTGCACTCAGTGGTCCCAAAGACAATGATAAAGCCGCCGATCCTATATTAGTTCATGGTGATGTACGTCGTATGTTATTGGCGCAAAAAGCCTTTAATGAAGGGGCTCGAGGATTAATGGGACAGCAATCTTTATGGTTGGACATGTCAATGCGTCATCAAAATCCTGAAAAAGCCAAAGAGGCGGCCGCCCTTGCTGCATTTTTTACGCCTGTTGTGAAAGGCTTTGTCACAGATCAAGGGTTTAAAGCCTGTGTTGATGCACAGCAAGTCTTTGGTGGGCATGGCTATGTTCATGAATGGGGAATGGAGCAGTTTGTTAGGGATCTACGAATTTCAATGATCTATGAAGGCACTAATGGTGTGCAAGCACTGGATTTAATTGGAAGAAAGTTACTGTCAGATAAGGGGGCTGCGCTTAATCTTTGGTCTAAAATGGTGAAACAATATATTGGTCAGCATCAGGGCAATTCGGCTATGACACCTTATGTGATGGGATTAATGCACGCTGCAAAAGATCTTGAAAAAGCCACAGGTTTTATTGCAAGCCGAGTTGAAAAGTCACCGGATATGATAGGGGTAGCGTCAATGCCCTATTTACAATTAATGGGGATCACCGCTCTTGCTTGGATTTGGGCTCGAACGGCATCAATTGCACTGCAGGCTTTAGATGAAGAGACACAGGAGCGCACTTTTTATCAGTCAAAGTTACAAACAGCCAAGTGCTATATGGATTATTGGGCTGTACAAACGACGAGTTTACGTTTGCAAATAGAATCGAGCAGCCACACTATGGCTGAATTTGATGATGCCCTTTTTTAATCTTGATTAAGTTATCTTTGATGACTGTTAACCTTTGGCCTGTTATACGGATAACTTGTTTGTAATTAAGCCTGTGTGCTTCACTCCTAACATAGGCAATCGATAATGGGTCGATTGCCTTATTGAGATAGGTTATACCAATTCTATTATATAGATGATCAATTCAGAGCTTCTCAGGCTTTTCAATTCAAGGCGCATTTATGCTGTAATGGTGATCCCTTTCAAATGAATGCAACGCAGAAGTGGAATGTCTGAGAAGCTCACTTTGTGCGGGTTTCGACATACTTTATGCTACGTTAGATGCTTTCGATATAGAATCACTATTAGCTTCAATCATCCGCCTTGCCTACAGCATGTTGAATTCCCGCTGAAAGATCACTTATATAGTAGAATTGGTATAAACAAGGTTATTTATTCTGTATAAAGTTGAGTAAAGCAGGCATGAAACGGTCAAAAGCTTGTATATGGGGAACATGGCCCACATTATCCAGTTCGACTAAGGTGGCGTTAGGAATGACTTTTGCTGTTTTTTTGCCAAGTTCGGCATAGTTACCCATGGTTTTTGCGACTTTTGGCGTGATCCTTTCTTTTCCGTGGGCCGTTTTATCACTTTGACCAATAATAAGCAGTGTGGGCATGGTTAAGTTTTTAAATTCATAAACCACAGGTTGAGTGTAAAGCATGTCGTAGATGAGTGCCGAATTCCATGCATATCTTGGATAGTCAGGGCTGTTCATAAAGCTGGCAATAATATCAACATAAGGTTGATATTCTGACTTCCAATGACCCTGATAGTAATTGTTAATTTGGTATTGTTTAAGTTTCTCAGGGGTTTTGGCCAGCTCAATGTTATACCAGTAATCGACGCCACCTTGGGGGTAGGGCACAACAGTTTTCCAATCTTCTAAGCCTAATGGGTTTTCAAGAATAAGTTTAGTGGTGGTGTTTGGGTACATAAGGGCAAAACGGGTAGCCAGCATTCCCCCTAAAGAGTGTCCTAGTACTATGGTTTTTTTGATGTGTAAGGTATCGAGTAAGGTTTTGGTATTTTGCGCTAACTGCTGAAAGGTATATTGAAAGTAGGCAGGTTTTGAGGATTTACCAAAGCCAATTTGATCGGGCACTAGCACATTAAATCCTGCTTGGTTTAAATGGGCAATCACTTGTTTGAAATACATGCCATTAAAGTTTTTACCGTGCATAAGCAAGACTGTGTGTCCATTGGGATTATTGGCTTTGACATACATATAAGCCATTTTTAATGACTGCTGTTGAACATTTAAAGGCAAAAAGTGTACGGGATAAGGGTAAGGATAACCCTCGAGGTTAATACCGTATTGGTGACTGTCGGCAGAAGAAGTTGAGTGAGATCCGCCTTGGGTTGATGCGAAAGCGAAAAAAGGGCTTAAACATAACAGTATCAAGCCGATAAAAGCGATTTTGGCAGGTGAAACAGAAGGCCTTGGTAGCAAGCCTGACTGAAAAATGGGAGAGAGAAAGGACTCGTTCATTGTGGATTTATCCTTATTTAGATCGTAGGGAACACAGGATTAATGTATTTTTATTTCAGCAAGCATAATACGTTCACTTGACTATCGGCAAATAGATTAAGCTTTAATGGAATGAAATGCATTCATTTTTACTATTTCAATTGTAAGAAAAAATGAAGCAAGGGAAAAGAAAAGGCGGTGATAGAAAGCGCTGATTTGAACGTGAATATACCCACAGTTTGTCCTTATTTGTGGGTATATTCGCGATTTTATTTATGTCAAATGGATTGCTGTGTCATCATAACTCAGAGGGGTGACGGCCATTGATGCGCCATTGTCCTTCGGTGACTTGATCGCTGTAATCCAGCCAAACCTGAGCATGGTTCTTGGCTTCTTTAGCGGCTTTTAATTTTTCATTATCAAAACTGTTTGTTGGCACATCAAAATGGAAATTACTCCCCAGTGTCTGACAAGCTTGTTCTCCTTCATTCCAAGTGCCTGTATTATCGGTCACTTGCCACTGTTTATTTTGCTCATTATAGCAGGCATAGGCATAATCATTACCGCAAAATTGATCGTCCCAGCGTCCATTAGCCCATTGCAGTGCACAATGTTGGCTGTCTCCAGCATTGTTGGGTTCATTGGTATCCCAACTCCAAATACTCGAGACAAGTCGGTTATCTGTGGTGACCATGTCATCGAGGTTAACGATATTGGCGCCTTGGCTAAAAAAGTCTGTGACGTCAGTATCGGTGATATAATTATCACTGCCGCCAGTAAGAATGTCACCGATAGCTTTAGTGGTGGTTCTGTCCTCCCAAATTCGACCGATTTCACCCAGATCTTTAAAAACAAGCTTGCCCCAGTTGCTGTGATTGGTGCAGCCATCCTGACCCCAAATAACCACTTTCTTGCCGCTACTAATGATATCGGCTTTTGTCAATGTATCCAGTGGAGTATCGCAGCCCTGACTGGTATATACCCACTGACCTATGCGCTCGTCAAGTTGACTGATAGCTTCATCATAACGACCTTCCATATGATCTTCTATATACAGAATAAGAACTTGATTTTCACTGTCTTCACTATTAAGCCAATTTTTTATTTCATTGAGCCCTTCGGTAAAATATTTATCGTTGATGCTGCAAAAGCCATGGCATAGCAGTAAACGCTTAGGGTAAGAAAACAGGCTTTCCATTTTTGTGGTCCAATGGACGTCCAGTTCGATAAAACGTGCCCCCATCAATAATTGTTCTTTGATCGTGTGTTTTTGCTGAGGGTCGAGGTAGCGGCATCCGACTGAGAAGTTACAACTAGTATAAGCTTCAGAATTATAACTATTGTGCGTGCCTAAGATATTATTGTTTTTCAGTGGTGCATACACATCCAGTAGTCGCTGAGAGGCGAGGGCTTGGCCTTGCCATGAAGCATTAAAGTCAGAAATACTATCGGCGCTGGCATTAAAGCTGAGTTGGCAGCAAGCTAAGGTGGCGGCTGACATGAAAGTAAAAAATGAAGATTTCATTCAGTTGGATCCTATATTATTTTAAGGCTATTAGTGAGTGATAAAGACGCTTTATCCGCTCCTTACTGATAGCCATTCCTTGTGGATCATTTAAATGACAATGATTGACTTAAGGCTAGTTGGGTTAAAGGAGAACAGCTTGGCAATAATGTCGTCATCCCCCATAAACCTACTCGAACAAAAGCCTTATGTAATGATAATGTTTATTAAATGTTTTTAATGTATGATTTTTTCTAATGGAGTAATGGGAAGAAAAATCATTTTCCTTATTTCATATCGGCTAGCTGTACTTAACGTTATGAGAGTGTAATGAATAAATTGCAGCTGATAATGATGAATTTATTTAATTGTAAAGATAAGGCTTCTATGAAACATTTACATAAAATGAGAATCAAAAAGTATGGCTTATTGTGTTTAATCTTATCGTTTTCTGGATCGGCAATGGCGAATGTCGATGTAGACAGTATTTTTAACACAATAAATGAAAGGTTAACTTATATGCAAGATGTGGCGCTTTATAAAGCGCAGCATCACTTGGCCATTGAAGATCTGGCACGTGAAAAACAAGTATTAGCCAGTGCCATGCAAGCCGCCAGCCAATTGGGGTTACCGGCGAATAAAGTGGATAGCTTTTTTAAGGCACAAATAGCCGTAGCAAAAGCGATACAATATCGTTACCGTGCACACTGGCTAGCCAGCCCTACATCAAGAACTCCAGAAGATTTAAAGACACAAATCAGGCCAGCTTTGATTAAATTGGGAAAACAGTTGAATACTGAATTGGCCGCTTATGTGAAGCAAGGAGGGCACTTCATGCAGGCACAATACCCGCGTTTTAGTGATGCGATTAATGTCAAGTATGTGACTGATGCAGATAAAAAATTGCTGTTTAATGCATTGATAAAGATCACTGAATGATAATAGGGATAATAAAAAAGCGTCAGTGTATGACTGACGCTTTTATGGGATTGTCGTTAATGTAAAAATAAATTAAAGCTGCGTACCTGCTTTCATATTACGGGTAAATTCGCCTAATTTCTTCAGCAGCTGAGTTTCATTATCTTTATAAGCGGTGATAATTTTGACTACCGCTGAGCCTGAAATCGCACCAGCAGCCCCCGCGTTAATGGCATCATGTACCTGAGAGGGCTCAGCAATACCAAAACCGAGTAATGGCGGCGGGGCATCAAACTGATTGAGTTTTTGTAAAATATCACCAATGGGCATGCCTGCTTTAGATTCCGTACCTGTCACCCCTGCGCGTGATAGCAAATAGGTATAACCTTCCCCTTTGCTGCTCACCGCTTTTAAGGTGGCTTCATTGGCATTAGGCGGTGCAATAAAAATCGGAGCGATACCATGAGCTTTGGCCGCTGTAATAAAGGGGGTGGCTTCTTCTACAGGGACATCGGCGATAAGCACTGAGTCTACGCCAGCAGCCTTAGCTTTTGCATAAAAAGTATCGATACCATTGGCAAACACTAAATTAGCATAAAGCAGTAATCCCATGGGAATACTTGGGTGCTTGGCACGGACTTTGGCGAGTATATCAAAACAGATCTTGGGTGTGGTATTCGCGCTTAAAGCACGTAGGTTTGCCTCTTGAATAACGGGGCCATCGGCTAAGGGATCGGAAAAAGGAAAGCCTAACTCTAATGCATCGGCGCCATTGTCAATTAAGGTATCGATGATTTTCAATGACAATTCAGGGCTAGGATCCCCTAAGGTCACAAAGGGGACAAAGGCGCCTTGTTGCTTGTCTTTTAATGCAGCAAAGGCGGTGTGATAACGGTTACTCATGAGAATGCTCCTTTGCTTGTTCAGAGAGTATATCGGATACGGTAAAGATATCTTTGTCGCCTCGACCCGATAAATTGACCACTAGTAAGGTTGCTTTGGTGGCCGCTTTAGCGAGCTTTAAGGCATAAGCGAGAGCGTGAGCCGACTCTAATGCCGGAATAATGCCTTCCGAGCGAGCAAGTAGTTGAAAGGCATCGAGTGCTTCTTCATCGGTGGCAGACTCGTAAGTGGCGCGGCCTGTTTTGGCAAGGTGAGCATGTTGTGGGCCGACAGAGGGGAAATCAAGTCCTGCAGAAATCGAGTAAGACTCTTCTATTTGGCCTTGTTCATCTTGCATTAACGGCGCCTTCATGCCAAAGAAAATACCTGTTTTCCCATGTTTTAATGGTGCGCCGTGCATAGGGGTATCTATGCCTTTACCCGCAGGTTCAACGCCGATTAATGCAACGGACTCCTCATCGATAAAATCGGCAAACATGCCGATGGCATTTGAACCTCCGCCAACACAGGCGATGACGGCATCGGGTAATCTGCCTTCTTTTTCCAGTATTTGTTGTTTCGTCTCTTCACCTATCATGCGCTGAAATTCACGGACTATGGTGGGGAAGGGGTGAGGGCCTGCTGCGGTGCCCAGAAGATAATGCGCACTATCGTAACGAGCAGACCAGTCGCGCATGGCTTCATTGCACGCATCTTTTAATGTAGCAGAGCCTGAGGTAACAGGAATGACTTCGGCGCCCATGAGTTTCATGCGAAAGACATTAGGCGATTGACGCTCAACATCTTTGGCACCCATGTAAATTTTACATTTTAAATCCAATAATGCGCAGGCAAGTGCGGTGGCCACGCCATGTTGGCCAGCGCCTGTTTCAGCAATGATCTCTTTTTTACCCATGCGCTTAGCCAGCAGTGCTTGGCCTAAGACTTGGTTGGTCTTATGGGCGCCGCCATGTAATAAGTCTTCTCGTTTAAGGTAAATCTTAGCCAATGGATTTGGGCTGAGATTTCGAGTTAAGGTCAGTGCGGTAGGGCGGCCAGCATAATTTTTAAGGAGATCCGTGAACTCAGCTTGAAAGGCGGGATCGGCTTGGGCTTCAATAAAGGCCGTCTCTAGCTGCTTGAGGGCAGGGACTAAAATTTGTGGTACGTACATACCGCCATATTCCCCAAAATAGGGGTTTAACTTGTTCATACCTTGTTCCTCATTGCATTATGTAAACCATTGATTATGTTATTCATCATTTGCTTGGGTGTTGTTAACTTGTACTTTTAAATTAATATTGACGTAGCGCTTTAAAAACATTGGCGATTTTAATGGGATCTTTAATACCTGGACTTTGCTCGACACCGGAATTAAAGTCTAAACCATAAAAGCCTTGCTCTGCGGCTTGCTTAGCATTACTTGGAGTCAATCCCCCTGCTAGCATGGCCTCTTCTTTATGAAGTGCGGCTTTTTGCCAATCAAAGGTTTGTCCGGTTGCACCAAATTGACCTTGAATGTGGCTGTCAAATAATAACCTGTCCACATGTATTGGTATTGGAATGGATAATGTGTCGTGACTTGTCGATACGGGAACGGCTTTCCATATTTGCGTATTGAGTCCCAGTGCTGTTAATGTCGTTTTTAGGGCGATGATATCATCATCGCTCTCATTGCCGTGTAACTGCACGGCAAAAAGCTTGAGTGCTTGGGCCATATTCGCTATGGTTGTCGCTGCTTCATTAACAAATACACCGACAAATTGCAGTTTGGGCTCATTGGGGGCTAATTGCTCAAGAAGTTGCTCGGCTTGCTCAAGTGTGAGTGCTCGCTCGGATTTTTGAGCAAAAATGAGTCCGCCAAAGACGGCCCCCGCTTGAGCTATGCTGCGAATATCGTCAATACGTGTGAGGCCGCAGACTTTATTATTGCCCAATACTAATAAACGGCAGGCAAGATCGATATCCTCTTGTGCCATCAAAGAGCTGCCTACCAAGAAGCCATTGACGAGTGGAGCAAGGCGCTTGACTTGGGCATGGGTATAAATACCAGACTCACTGATCACCAACCGATCTGTTGGAATGCGTGGGGCCAGCTTTTCTGTGACGTTTAAGTCTGTTGATAAGTCGCGCAAGTTGCGATTATTAATGCCAATAATGGGTGCGTTTAATTGAATGGCGCGTTCAAGCTCCTCTTCATTGCTCACTTCCGTTAATACATCAAGCTGATATCGCTTAGCCTCTATTGCTAAGTCTTGATATTGCTTGTCATTCAGGACGGATAGCATGAGTAGAATCGCATCGGCGCCCTGATGAGCGGCCAATTTGATTTGATAGGCATCGACAAAAAAGTCTTTGCAGAGCACGGGCTGAGTGACGCGCGCGCGGACGCGAGGGATAAAATCCATATTGCCTTGGAAAAATTGCTCGTCGGTCAGTACTGAAATACCCGCCGCATAACGGGTATACACATCACTGATGGCTTCAAGGTTAAAGTCATCGCGAATAAGCCCTTTTGACGGGCTGGCTTTTTTACATTCTAAAATAAAGCCTGCATTGGGTGCACTTAGGGCGTCATATAAACTTCTATCGGAGATTTTTGGCGACAATGTGGCTTCTGGAAAACGTTGTTTTAAGGCTGCAATGTGTGCGACTTTGGTATCGACAATCTTGGTTAGAACATTACTCATGATCATGCTTCCTTTGTGGCTAAGACTGAGTCTACTTGACTGGCATTAGCCAGCTTAGTGAGCAGGCTAAATGCACGGCCACTTTTGAGTGTGTTTAAGGCTAACTCTGTCCCCGCTTTGGGGGATTCGGCGAGGCCTGCAATATAAAGCGCACAGCCTGCATTAATGGCGACAGCATGGGTGTGAGCCAGTTGGCCTTGGCCTTGTAAAATATGTTGAGTGTAAAGGGCATTTTCCCTTGGGCTGCCGCCTTTAATATCCTTTAAACTGGCCAAGGGTAGACCTAATTGAGTCGGCGACAAGTGATACTCTCGAATATGTCCTTCTTTAAGCTCATTGACTAAGGTTTCACCATGAATAGCAATTTCATCTAAGCCACTGCCATGAACAACCATGGCGCGCTTGACCCCAAGGGCATGGAGCACTTGGGCAATAGGTGCGACTAAATCAGGGCTATATACACCCAGTAGCATGAAGTCAGGTGCGGCGGGATTAATTAAGGGCCCCAGAATGTTAAACAGGGTGCGGGTTTTTAACGCTTTTCGAACGGGCATGGCATGTTTAATGCCGCCATGATAGTGCGGCGCAAATAAAAAGCATAAACCTAATGTGTTTAAACATTGGCAGGCGACATCAGGTGACATGGTTAAATTAATGCCAAATTGACTGAGTAGATCAGATGAGCCTGTTTTGCTGGTGGCGCTACGATTGCCGTGTTTAGCCACGTTTGCACCTGAGGCCGCGGCGACAAAGGCAGCCATGGTAGAAATATTAATGGTGTCGTGGCCATCGCCGCCTGTGCCAACAATATCCAGGATCCCTTTTGCTTTAATGGCTTCATTGGGTGAGGGGAAAGCCTTTGCCACACTGCGAAGGGCATCGGCGGCACCTGTGATCTGATCTATGGTTTCACCGTGGATCTTGATGGCGATGAGCATGGCGGCAATAGCGGCTTCATTCATGTTACCTTGCATGATTTCGGTAAAGAGTAATCGCGTCTCATCACGGGTTAAAGAGTGGCCTTGATAAAGTTGTTCGAGTAAGGCTTGCTGACTAATGTCTTTATTCATGAAGCGACCTCTTGATCTTGGGCTGATACGTTAGCAGTGAGATACTCTAAGGTTTGCGTCAGCAGTTGACTGCCTAATGTGGTTAAAATGGACTCTGGGTGAAATTGAAAGCCCACGGCGCGATGGGCTTCATGCAATATGGCCATTGGCATCGCTTCTGTTGTGGCAATAATATCCAAACAAGCGGGAACCTGAGTTGCTACTAAGCTATGATAGCGGGCAACGGGCAGTGGTGAAGGCAAGCCTGCAAATATGGCTTTTCCTTGATGGATCGTTGGGCTGGCTTTACCATGAACCACTTCGTTTGCGCGTTCGACTTTTCCGCCGTAATGTTCAATTAAGGCTTGGTGGCCTAAACAGATCCCCAACATGGGCACTTTGCCTGCCAGTAATGCAATAAGTTGCATCATGGAGCCCGCATCATGAGGCGCGCCAGGACCTGGCGATAAGACCAGGACACTTTGCTCATTATCATTGAGTAATGCGTTGGCGATAAATTGTGCATCGATATCATTACGATAAATAATGACCTCATTACCTAAGGTGCGAAATTGATCCACTAAGTTGTAGGTAAAAGAGTCGAAGTTGTCGAGTAAATAAATTTTCATTGTCCTGCTCCCATTTTGATTGCAGTGATCACTGCTTGGGCTTTTTGGCGAGTCTCATCGGCTTCGGCTTGTGGATCAGAGTCAAAGACCACACCAGCGCCAGCTTGAATGTGCGCGGTACCATTTTTGACAAAAGCGGAGCGGATCACAATGCACGTATCCATGTCTCCTAACCCATTTAAGTAACCCACGGCGCCCCCATAACTGCCACGGCGACTTTGCTCTACGCTTCGAATAAGTTGAGCTGCGCTGACTTTAGGTGCCCCTGTTAATGTTCCCATATTCATGCAAGCTTGATAAGCATGAAGCGCATCTAAATCTTGGCGCAATTGTCCGGTAACACGGCTTACCAGATGCATCACATGAGAATAACGGTCGACTTTGAGTAATTCAGGCACTTTACGAGTGCCGCTTTGACTGATACGGGCGATATCATTGCGAGCTAAATCAACCAGCATGATGTGCTCGGACAGCTCTTTTTTATCCAGTCTGAGTTCGAGCTCTATGCGGCTATCGAGATCAAAATCAATGTCGCCTGTTGCTGTTTTCCCCCGCTTTCGAGTGCCTGCAATAGGGTAAATTTCCACTTGATTGGTACTGGCCTCGTATTTAATGGCACTTTCAGGGGATGCGCCAAATAAGGTGAAATTCGGGCCATTGACGTAAAACATATAGGGACTCGGATTAGTGAGCCTTAATGCACGATACGCGCCTAATGTATTGGGGCAAGGCAAGCTAAAGCTACGAGAAGGAACGACTTGAAAGATATCACCATTAATAATATGGGCTTTAAGGTCGTTGACTTGGGCTTTAAACTCTTCATCACTGACATTGACTTTTACCTCATCATGAATGGGATTAAGCTCGGCCACCGAAGGCAGTGATAGGCTGAGTTCCTGTAACGCATTGCGTCTTTGGGTCATGGCTGATTGAGTTGCTGCACTTGCTTTTTGTCCATTGGGGGTGAATACATGAGTGGTAATGTTGGCTTGCTGGGTTTGATGATCCACTATTATTAAGGTTTCTGCCAGATAAAAGAGGTAATCAGGGCAAGTATTGTCACTGTCAGCGACTGTTGGCAGTGGCTCTACACTGTCGATAAGATCGTAGGCTAACACACCGCCGAGAAAGAGCTGTTCAAAGGCGGGGGCTTGCTCACTGTGCATATGCTTGATTAAGGCACGTAGCCCATCAAGGGGAGAGACAGATTTTAGCCGCGCATCTTCATCTTGTCGTTGGGTTGCTTTGGTTAATGTGACAATCACTTGCTTGTCTTGGTGTGAAATAGACTGGGTTGTACTTTGGCCATGAAAGAAAAGTTCAATAGGTTTGAGTAGTTGGGCACCATTGTCTGTTAATGCGATAAAGGATAATTGATAGTGATCACAACGGATCATTAAGGCGCTGTGGGTCAATAATAGGCTTTTAAGGTGCGCCTTGCTGTCTATTTCGGCAGACTCAAGCAACATAGTATGTGGAGCGTCATTGGTGAGGTGCTGATATAAAATCAGAGGATCATCATGATAAGTGAAATTGTCACTGTGTGTGGTGATACTCGCTAAGGAAGAGGGAGTCATAAATATCATCCTGCTAAATCAAAAAATGGCTAAATTAAAATAAGTTCAGTGTATGCATTTCAATGCTTGCTTTCATTTTGTACTGCAGCCTGCTGGTTTAACACATTGCCTTAGCTAAAAATGCAAAAAAGCCCGCAATGTATGCGGGCTTTTTGTTTAAATCTTGTCTCATTTTATGAGCACAGAGTTTCACACTACCCGCTAAGTTGGGAAGTGCCACCACCAAGAAATGTGTGAAGAAACGTTAAACTGTGTCATAAGGCTCATTATCAACAATCGACTTTATAAAAAGTGATTAAAAAATGTCATTTATGGTGCTAAATAAAAAATGACGCTTAAGAGCCACTATAAGAACATTTGATACCTTATCCTGTCAATGACTTCTTGCATATTTACTGCTTTTATTCATATTAAGGATGACTATTGGCATCAATGGGCGAAGTATTGGCGTTAAACTCCGCTAAGTTGCTAAAGCCATCATTGTCACTGTCAAGGAGTGCATCATCGGGATTTTCGTCACTGAGCCCGTTTTTCGCTTCGAACCAGTAAGGCAGTGAGTCATTATCTAAGTCTAGCGCTGAGCCAAAGCTTAAGGTCACAGGGATCGTGAAGCTGCGGGTACTGGGATCGGAAAAGCTAGCATGATAAATTGACATTTTAGCCGTCACACTACCAGGTTTAACAATGGCGTTAGTGGGTAAGTTATATTGTTTATTGGCTGAGCATTTATATGAGGCAAATTTTTGATTGTATTGATTGTACAGATCTAAATCACAATTTATGCCGCTGATACTGCCGCTAATATTTGGGATCACCACCACACTGATTAAATCTTCATATTGGCTGCTGGGTGTGACAGTAAAGGATTGATTGACTCTTTGTTGCAGGGCTACCGTTCCACTAAAGGTGCCCATATTGTATTGATAATATTGCGGCGCTGCTGTGCCTAGGCTCATACGGTAATGCTTGTTTGGATCTGTTGTGACACTCAAGTTAGGGCGCACGCGCACATCCAGGATTTGTCCTGTGGTGACGCTTTGATTATTGTTTGTACCTGCACCTGTGAGTAAAGGCTGCCAGATACCGTTAGTATCCAGTGATTCAAAAATCCATTGATTGGGACTTTCGATATCATTTAATGCTAAATCTATATTGCCATTAGCGGTGGCTTGATAAACAAAGTAATCAATATCGTTGCCACTTTCATGATTCCCTCGAACAAAATTTCTAGAATCTGCTAAATAAGCTCGCGTGGCATAAGTGTCATTGACTTCATAGCTGTCAATATTGGTCGCCACTTCAGCGCCAAAGTTAATAGTGGCATTGGTGGCACTGACTGCTTGCATGTACCAATAGTATTCACCGGGCTGGGTAATCACTTTGACCACTTCATCGGCATTAGCGGCATTGCTAGAGGTTCCTAAGTTATAAATAGTGCCGTCAATATCTTGGTAAACAGAGAGCGTAAAGTCAGTTTGCGCGTCTTGCCCCACTAAAATAGCCGTGGTTTTTGCTCTGTCGGTAATGGTGAAGTGATAACAATAGGTGCCACCTGTTTGAGTACCGTTGAGGGTATAAAGTACGCCAGTATTTAATGTTGTACATAAGGGGGTGTAAGCTAATGGGCTCATGGTATTGGCTTGGTGAAGATTTTTTGATTTAAAAATGGATGCTGATATTTTTTCTGAGGCGAGTAAAGGCTGGGGTGTGGAGGTCAAGTTAACTGGGCTGTTAACAGGAAAAGGTATGGTATGTGCATCGATCTCTTGTTGAGGAGGTTGACTATTGATTAAAGGGTTGGAAAAGCTATTAAATGAAGTGAGTAAGGTCATTAATAATAAAGATTTTTTATAATAGAGCATGTTATTAATCTTCCATGTCATTTGTGTTGTCATTACACCCGTTTAAGAACAGTAACAAGATGGTCTATTATCTACTTTTTAATATTAAAGAAGATAAACGGCAGATCCACTTCTATCTTATTGGATCATTATTGATTGAGCGATTCTATTGAGTGATTATTGTGCACTAGATTCCATTTTAATGTATTTTGAGACGCGATAAAGATCGACTCCCACGCTTGCTGACGTTTGTTTGAATGTCAGCGAATATTCACCGATGTTTGCATTGCTTTTACTTTTATCGACACTTCTTAATTTGACCCTTTGGTATTCTCTTTTTTGATAAACCAGTCAGGTGATTAACATTTCAGTCGAGTATTGTGCATAATGAAAATGTCAGTGAATATACCTTTTTTGTTTACTTTAATAGCAGGTCTGTCAGTGGGGAGCCAAGGTGTGGTGTTTGCTCAGAATATTGACGCCACTAACACATTAAGTGTTAACCCATCCCCCGTAGTGAAAGCCAAGTACTTTCAACATATTGAAGGGGTGCCAAGCCCTAAAGTCGTTGATTGTCAATTAACAGATGGCACCAATACTCAATGTCTCACTTTATACAGTAAAGCGTTACCGGATCATTTACAGATAGGGCCATTTTGCCCTGAAAATATCAATGAGCAAGGGGGAATTTGGGAATGGGATGGAGAGGATCCTGGACTGTATCGCTTAAACGGAGCGTTTTTTAAGAAATTGAATGCGCTAGGTTATCGCTTTTATGATGAGTCGGGGAACCTTTTTATTACGACGCCAGGTGGTGCGGCGCCCCAAGTGCGTCAATCGGCTCATGCGTGTTTAGAGGCTAAGCTGGAAACTCATGTTAAAACCACGACGCTTATTCCTTTATACCCTAAGCAAGCAAAACAAGTCACCGATTTGGGGACGGTGGCTAAGGTGGGGCTTGCATTGGATGGGATCCCTGTTTTTGCCGACGCGCCTTCGGTTTTACAAACGGGGCAGTTACCTGCTTTGGATGAATGTGGTGGACATGTGGATCCCGGTGGGTATTATCATTGGCATGGCACATCAACAGACATTGACTCAAGTTTTAAGCATGAAGGTGTTCATGCACATTGTCATTTAAGTCAATCACATTCAGCACTCTTTGCATTTGCATTTGATGGGTTTCCTATGTACGGCAGTGCGGAAGAAGATGGCAAACTGGCGCAAGGATTAGATGAGTGTAATGGCCACTTTGGACCGACAAAAGCCTTTCCCAATGGAATATACCACTATCATGCGAGTCTGACATTTCCAAATTTGCCTAAGTGTTTAAAAGGGGTACAGGCTAAAGATAATTTTAAAACGACGGCAAAGATTGGCATAGGATCTCAAGGGAATAAAGCGAGTGCTGGACACGGAAGAGGGCAAAGGCCTGATTTAGGTAAGGCGGCTCAAACCTTAGGCGTGAGTGAAATGGCACTGCGCCAAGCTTTGGGAGGACCGCCTCCTAATTTTCAGCAAGCGGCAGAGAAATTAAAGGTGTCTGTATCACAGTTACAGAAGGCATTAGGTCATTCTTAGTGGGGTGATGACTGCAATCGAATGCACACAAAGCATTAACACTAGTGTGCATTTTTGATTTATGCTAGCCCCATGTATCTTGTTATTACTTGAAATTATCATGACGACTTACCAGCAGCTTACCGAAACTTTTAAAAAAATATCACACTTTCAACATTTGCAAGCCATTTGTGGTTGGGATCAAGCCGCTAAAATGCCCAGCGGTGGTAATCAAGCACGCTCTGAAGCCATGGCTGAACTGTCGGTTCATATCCATGCATTATTAACGGCGCCAGAATTAGAAGAAGCTTTTGTTAAGGCACAAGAAGAGTCGTTATCAACCCATGAGCAGGCCAGTTTGCGGGAAATGCATCGTCAATGGCAACATGCCAATATCTTATCCAAAGAACTTGTACAAGCAAAGTCAATGGCTGGGGCGAAATGCGAGCACGCATGGCGAAACCAGCGAGGGGAGAATGATTGGCAAGGTTTTGAAAAAAATTGGGCTGAAGTGGTTAAATTATCCAAAGAAGAAGCACAGATCCGCGCTGAGGCAACGGGATTGTCGGCCTATGATGCCATGCTGGATATCTATGAGCCCGGCACGACATCCTCGCAACTGGATCGTGTTTTTGTTGATGTGAAAACTTGGTTGCCGGGGCTTATCGATCAAGTGATTGAAAAACAGGCTTCGGAGTCCTTCATTGCGCCTTCTGGAACATTTTCAACCGAGCAACAAAAAGCATTAGGCATTGAGGTCATGAAGTTACTTCAATTCGATTTTCATCATGGCCGTTTAGATGAAAGTGTGCATCCTTTTTGTGGCGGTGTTCCTCAAGATGTGCGGATCACAACTCGGTATAATGAAGATGAGTTTATGCAGTCATTAATGGGGATAGTGCATGAAACGGGTCATGCCCGTTACGAGCAAGGCTTGCCTAAGAGGTATGCTGGATTACCAGCTGGTAGCGCACGTTCTATGGGGATCCATGAGTCACAATCTTTATTTTTTGAAATGCAAATAGGTCGAAGTTCGGCTTTTATTGAACATTTATCCCGTTTAGCACAGAAGCAGTTTAGTCAACATGATAAGGGGATATTTGATAAAAACAATTTTCAAAAGCTTTATACCCGTGTTGAAAAAGGCTTTATTCGTGTCGATGCGGATGAATTAACCTACCCTGCCCATGTTATTTTACGCTATGAAATTGAGCGTGATTTGATCAATGGCCATATAAAGCATACTGATGTCCCTGAATTGTGGAATGAAAAAATGAAAAGCTATTTGGGGTTATCAACTAGAGGTAATTTCAATCATGGCTGTATGCAAGATATTCATTGGACCGATGGTGCGTTTGGGTATTTTCCTTCTTATACTCTTGGAGCCATGTATGCAGCGCAATTTATGACATCAATGAAAAAAGTACTTGATGTTAATGATGTTATTAGCAGTGGCGATTTATCACCTATTTTTAATTGGCTTGAAACACATATTTGGTCTCAAGGCAGTTTATTGACGACCAATGAGTTAGTGAAACAAGCGACGGGGGAAATATTAAATGCTGAGCATTTTAAACAGCATTTAAGTGAGCGTTATACCCGTGATACTTGAAGATGCATGTTTTCAGAACCTGTAAAAGCGCCTAGTTCAAGGCGTATTATTGCAAGAATGCTTATTGCCTTTTAAGATGATACAACGCAGAAGTCGGTGCTTTTACAGGCTCCCAAAGGGCTGGTTTAAAAGCCTTTTATACTGCGTTATTGAACATCAGCTTAGAATGACTAGGCACGCTGTTCAAAGCCTTGCCTAAAAGGCTTTTAATTCCAGCTGAATCCTGCATCTTCAAGTATCACGGGTACTGAGGGATCCCCACTTTTCTGGCTCATAAACAATGAATACTGATTGTGAAGTGAGCCAAGTTATACAGCACATAA
>NZ_CANLZC010000004.1 GCF_947495455.1 uncultured Shewanella sp.
CATTTTGTCATTTTGTCATTTTGTCATTTTGTCATTTTGTCATTTTGTCATTTTGTCATTTTGTCATTTTGTCATTTTGTCATTTGGCAGCCACAACACACATCCCCTCTGTGCCATATAAGTAAGCCATCAATGGAGGTAACAATTGCCGCACCTAATCCTGTCTTTAGAGGCTAATTCCCACCTGGTAGAGCGGACAAATATAAAATGGGCAGCAAAGGAAGATAAAGAGGGGGAGTTCAAAGTGTCAGTGATAATAGGCTTATTTTTGACACAAAAAAACCGACTTGATGTCGGCTTGTTAGCTTTCAACGTTAAAAAGTTGAAATGAGTATTAATGGTACCGGTGGACGGACTTGAACCGTCACTTCCGAAGAAATCGGATTTTGAATCCGACGTGTCTACCAATTCCACCACACCGGCTTCATTAATACTGTGACTTAACAAAAGCGTTTGAACACTTTGACTCGTTAAGTTGCAGAGAATTATACTCATGCTCGGCACGATGGCAAGCACTTTACTTGAAGTTTCTCACTGACCGCGCGAAATTCACTCAGAAGCCCGCTTGCAGACTTTTTAAATCCTAAATTTCGCCTTCTTTATTCCGCCTCCTTTGCATCACCTTGATCGAAAAAATGTGAGCATGTTAACAAAATGTATTGATTTTATTGGCTCAACTCTGTTGAGGCTAAGCTGATTGATCCAGATCAATGGTTCAGACTATCAGCAACGTTATATTGTTCACACTAAAGAAGAATAAAGAAAAAGGATTTAATAATGGCATTTTGGCTTGATCTCATGTTTGGCAACGCCATCGGCTTACTGTCTATGATTGTCATTTTTAGCACCATTGGTATTGTGAGCTATATTCTGTGGATGTTCGTTAAAAAATCGGCAGAGCCAGAAAAGTAAAACCCGCAGAAAAAAGCCCTTACTCAACAAAAAAGCCCTTACTCAAAAGTAAGGGCTAAATCATTAACATGCTATAAGTTTATATCGAGGTAGTATCATCTCCTAACATAACATGATCCACTCTTTGTAAACCTCGAGGCAACTTGGCCCCTCGCCGTCCCCTCTCACCACGGTAATGCTCTAAATCACTGGGTTTTAAAGTGAGTTTGCGTTTACCCGCCCACAAGGTGACAGGCGTATCCACAGGCACAAGCTGCAAATGGATCAGTAATTCTTCTCGATTTTTCGCCCGCTCAGTGGGAATGCCGATAATCTTATTCCCCTTACCTTTAGACAATTGAGGTAAAGCGTCGAGACCAAAGAGCAACATACGCCCTTCATTCGTAATGGCCAGAATAGACTCATTGCGTTCGATACTGACTTTTTGAGGCGCTAATACCTTAGCGTTACTTGGCAAAGTGAGTAAAGCTTTACCCGCTTTATTTCTTGAAATCATATCCTTATAACTGGCGATAAAACCATAGCCCGCATCACTGGCCAGCAAGTAGCATTGCTCATCATCACTGAGAAGCACATGTTGCGCACTCATACCTGGCGCCAAATTGAAGCGCTTAGTAATAGGCTCACCCTGTGAGCGTGCTGAAGGTAAAGTGTGAGTGTCTGTCGTAAAAGCACGACCACCTGAATCAATAACCACACAGGCCTGATTACTGCGCCCCGCCGCAGAGCCTAAGAAGCTATCACCTGCTTTATAGGACAAAGTATTACCATCAACATCATGTCCTTTGGCACAACGTATCCAACCCTTTTCAGATAACACGACTGTCACCGCTTCAACTGGGATCAATTCTTGTTCAGTGAGCGCTTTGGTTTCAGCCCGCACCACTAATGGCGAACGCCTTTCATCTCCATAAGCCTGTGCATCTTTTTGCAGTTCTTTCTTAATCAAGGTTTTCATGCGGCGATCTGAGCTCAACGTGAGCTGTAACTTATCGCGCTCAGCCTCAAGTTCACTCTGTTCGGTCTTGATTTTAACTTCTTCTAACTTTGCTAAATGACGTAATTTTAAGTCTAAAATGGCATTAGCTTGCAGCTCACTGAGCGCAAAACGACTCATAAGTTCAGTTTTAGGATCATCATGATGACGAATAATATCAATGACTTCATCAATATTTAAAAAAGCAATCATCAATGCATCGAGAATATGCAGTCGGGCTAAGACTTTATCCAATCTATACTCTAATCGACGTTTGACGGTATTAAAACGGTACTCCAGCCACTCGGTTAAGATCTGTTTTAACCCCTTAACCTGTGGACGGCCATTTAATCCTAAAATATTTAAATTAACTCGATAGCTTTTTTGCAGATCCGTTGTCGCAAACAAATGCGCCATTAATTGCTCACAATCGACACGATTAGAGCGAGGAACAATCACTATGCGTACTGGATTTTCATGATCCGACTCATCACGTAAATCCGACACCATAGGTAATTTTTTTGCCTGCATTTGCCCAGCAATTTGTTCTAATAATTTGGCACCACTCACTTGATGGGGCAAAGCTGTTATCACCACTTCACCGGACTCTATGCGATAGACTGCTCTTTGCTTAATAGAGCCTTTTCCTATTTCATACATTTTTTTTATGTCGGCAACAGGCGTGATGATTTCCGCATCTGTGGGATAATCAGGTCCAGGTAAACACTCCATCAAGCGTTCTAACTCGGCCTTAGGGTTATCCAGTAATTCCACACAGGCAGACACTAACTCGTTAACATTATGCGGCGGTATATCCGTCGCCATGCCCACCGCAATACCCGTAATGCCATTCATTAAAATATGAGGCAAACGAGCCGGTAACACTAGAGGCTCTTTCAGGGTACCGTCAAAGTTGACACCCCAATCAACCGTACCTTGGCCTAACTCTCCAAGTAAGACTTCAGCACATTTTGACAGCCTAGCTTCGGTATAACGCATGGCGGCAAAAGATTTAGGATCATCCGGTGCCCCCCAGTTACCTTGCCCATCCACAAGCGGATAACGATAGGAAAAAGGTTGGGCCATTAATACCATGGCCTCATAACACGCACTATCGCCGTGAGGATGATACTTACCTAACACATCACCCACAGTACGGGCTGACTTTTTATGCTTAGATTGCGCAGTGATCCCTAATTCGCTCATTGCATAAATAATGCGGCGCTGTACTGGCTTTAATCCGTCACCAATATGGGGTAATGCGCGATCCATAATCACATACATCGAATAATTCAGATAAGCCTCTTCGGTAAAGCGGCGCAGCGGCATCTGCTCTACCCCATCAAGACTTAAATCTATTGCATCACTCATCTATAAAATATCCTGTACTTGATGATTGTTTTTATAAAAGAGTCGATAAACTCGACCTTTAAAATCATCAGAAATAAACAAAGCACCGTCGGGTGCTGTGATTAAAGAATAGGGTTGAGCTATTGGAAACTCACTGTCTAAAAAGCTCACTATGGTTTTGCGCTTAATCACTCGTTGAGACTCAAGCGTCAATAACATGACCTGATAGCCCACTTTACTTGAACGATTCCAAGAGCCATTTTCAGCAACAAAGAGTTGGTTTTGATACTGACTCGGAAATTGATGTCCGCGATAAAAATGCAACCCCATCGGCCCCACGTGCGCCGGCAATTCATACACAGGCTCTGTGACTTTCAAACCTTTAGGCTTAGTAAAAGCAGGTTCTAGCAGGGACTTGCCATGAAAGTAAGGAAAACCATAATGTGCCCCCACTTGATCCACTCGATTAATTTCATCTGCAGGTAAATTATCACCTAACCAGTTTCGCCCTAAATCAGCAAACCACAATTTACGCTCTTTAGACCAATCAAACCCTGTAACTCGTCGAATCCCTCTAGCAATCACTTCACTGTCGCCAGTATCAATATTAATTGCTAATAACTGACCTAACGGCGGCTTGGCCTCACAAACATTACAATCTACACCTAAGCTAATATATAAATACCCATCAGGGCCAAATTGCATCGCTCGGCGACTCTTTATTACTTCCGCGGGAAGTTTGTTATAAACCTCTTCGGGCCTAATCCGCCGCCTGAGATTATTTTCAATATCGCGATAACGTAAAATTTTCTTCTCACTCGCCACAAACAAATCACCCTGATAAAAAGCAATCGCTTCCGGCGTGTTCAATCCATGGGCCACCACGTAGCGTTTATTGACTCGGCCATTGCCATTCGTATCAACCAACGCGTGGATCAGCCCACTTTTTCCCGTACCAACAAATAAGGTGCCTTTGTCACCTATGGCTAATTGTTTTGCATCCCCTAAATTAGAAGCATATAAGCTAAGCGCAAAACCATCAGCCACTTTAATCTTAGATAAGTCAACAGCATGAGACTGCAAACTCCATATAAAAACGATGAACAACCATAATCCAAGCCATTGTTTTTTATGAATACGTATCATGCTTATTACCTTTAGATTATTCCCTTAACCCTTCATGAGGCCAGAAATTAAAACATTAGAGTTGCGCTAAATCACCTTTCGTTTCAAGCCAGGCTTTACGATCATTAGAACGTTTTTTAGCAAGTAACATATCCATCAAAGCCATGGTATCTTCAGCATCATCAATAGTCAGCTGCACTAAACGACGAGTATTGGGATCCATGGTCGTTTCTCTCAATTGTAAAGGATTCATTTCACCCAATCCTTTAAAGCGCGTCACTTGCACTTTTCCTTTACGTTTTTCAGCAACCAATCTGTCAAGTATGCCTTCTTTTTCGGCTTCATCCAGTGCATAAAACACCTCTTTGCCAATATCAATTCTAAACAGAGGCGGCATAGCCACATAAACATGCCCTTGCTCAACCAAAATACGGTAATGCTTTAAAAACAAGGCGCAAAGCAAAGTTGCAATGTGTAAACCATCGGAGTCTGCATCCGCTAAAATACAAATTTTACCGTAACGTAATTCTGAAATATTATCGCTATCAGGATCGCATCCAATCGCCACTGAAATATCATGCACTTCACTGGATCCTAATACTTGAGAGGCATCCACTTCCCACGTATTCAGGATCTTTCCTCTTAGCGGCATAATCGCTTGAAATTCACGATCTCGAGCTTGTTTCGCACTGCCTCCCGCCGAATCACCCTCCACTAAAAATAACTCACTTTTCATCGGATCTTGACCACTGCAATCAGTCAGTTTTCCAGGCAAAGCCGGTCCCGAGGTGACTTTTTTGCGGGCCACTTTTTTAGCGGCTTTTAACCGTTTCAAAGCGTGATTAATACACATATCAGCCAGAGCTAACGCTTGCTCAGTATGGGTATTTAGCCACAGACTAAAGGCATCTCTAACCACTCCGGATACAAAGACGGCACATTGTCGGCTAGACAGTTTTTCTTTGGTTTGGCCTGCAAATTGCGGATCTTGTATTTTTACCGATAGAATAAAAGAGCTGCGATCCCATATATCTTCAGGGCTCAACTTTAAACCACGAGGAATAAGATTACGAAACTCACAAAATTCCCGCATAGACTCTAACAAGCCTTGTCTAAAGCCATTAACATGGGTTCCGCCTAACACGGTTGGAATTAAGTTAACATAACTTTCGTTAAGATAATCTCCCCCCTCAGGCAACCAAGTAATCGCCCAATCTGCCGCTTCTAAATTACCTTTAAAACTGCCAATAAAAGGGGCTTGTGGTAGCATTAACGCTCCCTTTACCGTAGCTTTCAGATAATCTTCTAAGCCACTTTCAAAACACCATTCTTGGGTTTCATTGGTTTGCTTATTGACAAACTTTATTCTTAAGCCCGGACAAAGTACTGCTTTAGCTCGCAATAAATAGACTAATTTAGAAATGGAAAAATTGTCTGAATCGAAATAACTCGAATCGGGCCAAAAATGCACGCGAGTGCCCGTATTACGCCGTCCGCAAGTGCCTGTTACGGTTAATGACTCCACTTTATCGCCGTGCTCAAACGCCATTTCATGGACTTGAGCATTTCGTCTGACCGTAATTTCAACTCGACTCGATAGCGCATTAACAACGGAAATCCCAACGCCGTGAAGCCCACCCGAAAATTGATAATTCTTATTGGAGAACTTTCCACCCGCATGTAACTTAGTCAAGATCAATTCAACCCCAGGAATACCTTCCTCTGGGTGAATATCCACAGGCATGCCTCGACCATCATCAATCACTTCAAGGGAATTATCTTTGTGTAAAATAACCTCGATTTTACTGGCATGACCGGCAAGTGCTTCATCCACGCTGTTATCGATCACTTCTTGACCTAAATGATTCGGGCGAGTGGTATCGGTATACATGCCGGGCCGGCGTTTTACAGGTTCCAGTCCATTGAGCACTTCAATGGCATCAGAGGTATATTGATTCGTCATGGCAAACTTAAATTCTTATAATATGAGGGCTTGATTGCCCCTAAAGTTTAATGGTCTAACTGCAAAAAGTCACAAATAGATGTTAACTGCTGAGCATATTCGGTAAAACTATGATCCCCACCTGGCTGAATAAGCAGTTGGCAACAGTGATATTTTTTTACCGCAAGCTTATAATCCAGCACTTCATCACCGGTTTGTAACAATACTAAAAAGCGATCGGGGTGCAAAATAACAGGTGTATTATAGGCGATAAGCTGAGCTTTATGCTCAGGCTTTATTCGATATGTTTCATCCGTATAAGGATTATATTGCTCGCCGATTAAGTCATCCAAAAGCACATCAGGCTCCACTGCGGGATTAATCAATACCGCTTTTCCACCATGATGTTCAGCCAAATAACTCGCGAAATAGCCGCCTAATGACGAGCCAATATAGTGTAATTTTTGCCCTTCTTTTTTAGCGTTTTCAACAATACTCTCAAGCAATGCCATTGCTTCTTGAATATCACTGGGCAGCTGAGGCTGACAAAATGTCATATCAGGATAATTTTGGGCCATAAATTGCGCCGTTATCACAGCTTTATCGGATAACGGCGAACTATTAAAACCATGAATATAGAGCAGCATACATCCCCATGCTGCGGTTAGATTCGCCTTTTCTCATTTCATCCTAGTTTGAATAATGCGAAAAAGACTAATAACCGCCAGCGTCCTTGTCAGGTGAAAAATACTCACCTGGCACACGATACACATTAGTAAGAATGCTACCATCTGCATGGAGATCCAGCAAACGATAACCCGGCTGGAGCGCATCTAAAGCAAAATAATCTGATTTAGGCTTAAATTGAATACAAGTGGAAGGGGTAGCCATTAACTTTATGTTACCAAATTGGCCGCTATATGTTTCTTCTATGGTTTGATGAACATGGCCCCACAGCAAGCCTTTGACTTGAGGAAAGCGTGATACACGGGCTAAAAACGCATCGCCATTTTTCATCCAATGATTATCAAGCCATAAGCACCCCACCAAAATCGGATTATGGTGCATAGCCAGCAACACGTGCTTATTGGGTGCAGCTTCTATCGCTTGCTCAATAAATTCACACTCGAATTCAGACATCTCCCCTCCTGGGGATCCTTTTATCGTGGAATTGAGCATTAAAATTTGCCAATGACCAATATCAATACATTTATGGCCATAGATCTTCTCACCTTGCATGTGTAAATTCATTAAGCGTAAATCATCATGATTACCCGGTAAGTAATGACATGGCAATCCCACAGGCTTAATCGCTTGAATGAAGTTATGATAAGATTTATCGCTATAATCTTGACTGATATCCCCCGTCACTAACATTAAATCGGCAGGATAAGCGGTCGCAAGAAGAGTATCGAGCACTGCCTTTAAACTTTGGGCGGTATTCACACCCAGTAATTGCGCATCAGGATCGGCAAATAAATGAGGATCGGTGATCTGTACCAATCTCACTGCTTGACTGTTTGCAACGGAATAAGAGATCGCCTCTTTCAACACAATTGATTACCTAGCTGATGATTAACAGACGGTTTTCACTAATCCGCCTATTTTCAATAATTCTTCTAGAAAAGCATTAACACGGTACTTTTCATCTTCATGATGCATTTCAACATTAGGGTAATCATACACTGGACGTAATTGAGAAATCTGTTGACTAGTTAACACTTCTGCTAATTGAGCATCATGAAAAATGCGCACAGAAACATAAGGTGTGGGTAATAAATTAACGCTTCCAACTTGTCTATGACGTGTCTCAGAAGACTTTTTTAAATCAAGATCACGAGAAATTTTAATGACTTGAGTATAAGGCGTATCTTCTAATATATGCACATTTAAACGACCAAACTCTCCCACAACCTGCCATTGATGGCCTTTCGGTGAAGTTGTCGGTAACCAACGTAAAATATTGATATAATTTCGCCCACACAAAGCAAGAAAGCGACTTATGTTAGGTTGATATTTTGTTTTCTTTGCAAATCTAGATTGTGTCACTTTTCACTACGACCTCTAACGCACTATAATTCATCATTAGCCACTGCAAACCTATCATCGTTGGTGCACTGACAATTTCACCTGATACCACTTTATTATACGCATTAATTCGACTCATCACATGAACACGTATATCTTCATGCTCACTGGCCAGCCCGTGTATCCCTTTCGCTTTCGTTGCATCAACCCAAGCCAAATAAAGATCAATCCGCTCACTGCATCCTCCAGGGCTGGGATAAAAATGAGTAATTTTATTAAGCTGTATCGCCTCAAGGCCTGTTTCTTCCAATAATTCGCGTCTCGCCACTTCCTCTGGCGTTTCATTGGGCTCTACCATACCAGCAGCCAGCTCTAATAACCAAGGTGATTGTTCATGCTTTGAGTGAATGCGCGATAAAATAGGCACTCTGATTTGTTCCACTAATATTACTTGATCACTTTGTGGATCATAAGCCAGCACAGCGACAGCATCACCCCTTTCAAACACTTCTCGCTTTACCTCGGCGCTCCATCCACCAGAGAAAAGTTTATGCTTAAAGGTCAACTCATCAACATGAAAAAAACCGTGGTAATTGACTTTTTTATTCATCAATTTGACATCTTTCAAAGTAAAGGTTTCATTTAATGTCATATTCTGCATCCTCAAACTCAATTAGAATGATTACTCACCTACAATTGTTATTCTAACTAGATAGAAAGAATAGAAAAATTAGTTATTTTGAAAAAAACTGTTACACTTGCTAGTTGACTTAGAAAGTGGATTTTTTTTAGAATCTAAACACCCGTTAATTTGACATTAACTTGAGAAGCGTCGGGAAACGCAATCGTCTAACTCTAATTAACGCATGGCTACACATAGCCTTTCCTCTGGAAGCGTTTTTCCTAACAAGGACATAAAATGAAATTTAAGCTCCGTTCTCTCTGCATCGCTTTATCCCTTGCAGCATCAGCCAATACTGTTCAGGCGACCGACCTTTTACAAATTTATGAGCAAGCATTAACGAACGATCCAGCAACCTTACAAGCAAAAGCTCAACGTAACTCCTTATACGAACAAATCGCCCAATCTCGTGCGGATTTACTGCCCACTTTAAGCGGTAGTATCACAGTATCAGAAACAAAAGATGATCTAAACGCAGAATATAGTACAGATGGCAATACTAATTATGCCACCTTATCTTTATCGCAAACCCTGTACGATAACAGCTTATGGTCAACCTTGACCATAGCGGAAAAAACCGCTTCTCAAGCGGATGCCACTTACGCCGCCGCGCTGCAAGACTTAATTATTCGCGTCAGCACCGCCTATTTTAATGTGTTAAGCGCCCAAGACGATTATGAGTTTCAAGGGGCGGAAAGACGCGCCTATGAGCGCCAATTGGCGCAAACCAAACAACGTTTCGCCGTGGGCTTATCCGCCATTACCGATGTGCATTCTGCTCAGGCGCAATTTGATTTAGCCACCGCCACTGAGATCACCGCCAAAAACACTTTAATCAATAACTATGAGTCACTAACAGCGATTACGGGCGTGGATTATGACAGTATCGATATTCTCGATACCAGTCGCTTTTCCGCCACGGCGGTCTCTCCCACTAACGTTAAAGACTGGGTCAAAACCTCAGAAGAGAACAGCTTAAGCTTATTGTCCGATAAAATCGGCAAAGAGATTGCCGAAGAGACTATTAGCTTCTATAAATCAGGTCACTTACCTACACTAAATTTAAGTTTAGAAACAAATACATATACCGATAATATATCGAGCTACCCCAGCCATTATAATACTTCCACAGCAGCCGTCACTTTAAGCATTCCGATTTACTCTGGCATGAGCGTCACCTCGCAAGTCAAACAAGCGCAATATGACTATGTTAATGCCAGTGAAGTACTGGAAGAAACCCATCGCAGTGTAGTACAAAATGTTCGTAGCTACTTTAATAATGTCAACGCTGCTATCAGCTCTATTCGCGCTTATGAACAATCGGTCATTTCATCACAAAGTGCATTAGAAGCCACGCAAGCCGGATTTGAAGTGGGCACCCGTACTATTGTTGATGTGCTCAATAGCACCAGTACGCTCTATAGCTCTAAGAGTGAATTGTCCACAGCCCGTTACAACTACATTAATTCAGTACTGGCGCTTAAACAAGCCGCTGGCACCTTAAATGAAAACGATCTTGCTTTAATCAACCGTGGATTAACTACACCGCCTAAAGACACTGAAACACAATAAGACATTATTTATATTTACAAAAAAACCGCGATCTTCGCGGTTTTTTTCCTGTGAATAAACTTGTTACTATGAATAAACAAGCTCCATTAAAAAACCACTTCAACACCCGCAAAGTAACCACTGGATTTGAGATCGGTCGTCACATCGGAAAAATCATTTACATCAAACATCAATTCGCGATAACCCACACGCACATTATAATCCAATGCTAACCCATCAATTTTCCAGCCTAAACCCAATGAATAATCATACACATTGGATTCATTGGCACCAACCATGATATTAGTAAAACCATATAATCCCATGCCTGGCACGCTTGCCGTTGCATCCACATAACCCATCACAATGCCACTATTGACATTCGTTGTAGTGTTTGCGCTAGTATCACTGACTTTAATAGAACCATGCATCTTTTTATAGGCAGCCCCTACATCCAATGCAACGATATCATTGTCCAACAGCTCATAATAAAAAATAAAATCTGTGTTACTCAGATCCGTTCGCGTGTTTGCCGCACCAGAGTAATTGACACCATTAAAGGTAAAGCTCGCAGCTGACGTACTGCCATCATTCACAAGACGATTTTCACGAATTTTTACATTAGGGATAAAAGGCACGGGATGCTCAAAGGCAAACCAAATACTGCCTTGAGAGCCGTCACTATAATTAAACCCTTGTTGTGAACTTCCATTACTGCCTAACGTACCACTTGTATCAGCTCTCCAGTAATCTGCGCCAGCTTTAAAACCAAGCAAAGTCGATGCTTGAACCCCTGAAACAACAAAACTACTGAATAATGCACACGCTAATAACGTTTTTTTCATAGTTAACCTTGAGTTAATAAGTTAGTAAGATCAATAACGGCCGCATTGGCACGAGAAATATAATTAGCCATCACTAAGGAATGATTGGCCATCAAACCAAAGCCTGACCCATTGAGCACAATTGGGCTCCAAACCGTTTGCTGTGTTTCTTCTAATTCACGAATGATTTGCCGTAAACTGACTCTTGCATTTTTCTTCTCTAGAACATCCGCAAAATCGATTTCCACTGCTTTCATAAAATTGAGTAAAGCCCAGCTCGCCCCTCTCGTTTCATAAAAAACGTCATCAATTTTCCACCAACTGGTTTTCACCCTATCGATACTGGCATTGGGTGTAGACTGCTTCGCGCTTAAATCTCCCGCTAAATCAGTATTTAATCTTTCTTGGCCGACACTGGCTGATAAACGCTGAGATAAATTACCTAAACGTTTTTGCACCTCTTTTAGCCATTCATTCAAATTATCGGCACGAGCGAAAAATTGTGCATTGGGAGAGTTTGGATCGGCTAATCTGGCGCGATAAAGCTTTAACAATTTCACTGATTGTTTATATTCACCCTCAGCACTTGGAACTAACCAACTTGTATGTTCAATATTTAATTTTGCTTGCGCCGCTAATAAGTCTTTATCGGCGGTTGATTGAGATTGAGAACGACTAAATTCTTTGCGCATCACCAAAGCTAAATCACGTGCTTGCTCTAAGGCACCAAATTCAAATGCAGGCATATTATCCATGAAAACAGAAGGCGGCATCACATCATTGGATAACCAGCCTCCCGATTTATTCAATAAGGTATCCATTGTCATAATGAGTGATGATGTGGTGGTATAGCCAACAATTTTGCGTTCACTCGCCGTGGTATAAGTTCTCGGCTCAAGCACCGAAGGCTCTATGCTCCACCAAACACTTACAAAATAACCAAGAATAATTAAGCCACTCACTAAGGCTATGAGTTTCTTCCAAGTCAATTTCATCAAAATAACACTCCCGTTAATGGTGAGAATGTGCAGCGGATGCACTCTGTTGTTTTTTTACAGGTAAACTCACTGGCAATGTTTCACCATTATCAAACAATAAAACTAAATCGACAGTATCACCCACATCTAAAGTGCGATTAAGCCCTATAAGCATGATATGATTTCCTGTTTCTGATAATGTCAACTTCCCCTTGCTCGGCAAAATAAACTTATCAGCTTGTCGCATTTTTATCATGCCATTGTCTTCGATCAAGCGATGTAATTGAGCCTCTTTTGCAACATCAGTTCGAACTGAGACTAAATCCATCGCCTTCCCGCTATTGCCTAAGCTCAAATACGCTGCCGAATTGGGAACGCTCGACGGCATGGCTCTTACATATCCTGTTAACAATTCAACTTTTGCCAAAGCTGAAAAAGATACACTAAACAGAACAAGGAAATTAAACAAGTGTTTGAATATTGGCTTCAATGTCTTAAACTCCATTTAAACTTATATTTATCATATTGTCATAAAGGAAATTACGTATGAGCAAAATCCAGGCTAAAGATGTTAATGGTGTGCGCGTATTGATACTTAATCGACCAGAAAAACGTAATGCAATTGACCTAGAAATGTATACACAATTAACAGAATACCTCATTCAAGGTAACTCAGACAATGATATTCGCGCCTTTATGATCCAAGGGCAAGCTGATTGTTTTACCGCAGGAAATGATCTGACAGACTTTCTAAAACACACTGACATAGATCCCCAGCATCCCGCTTTTCGATTTTTATTTACATTACTGGATATCACTAAACCCATAGTGGCTGCTGTTGCGGGAGCCGCTGTGGGAATAGGCACAACCCTGTTACTGCATTGTGATTTAGTGTACGCTGACAAAAGCGCAAAATTTCAGCTACCTTTTGTTCACTTAGCCCTAGTGCCAGAAGCGGCATCCAGTTTACTCTTAGCCCAAACCGTCGGGCCAAAAAAAGCCGCTGAGTTATTATTATTAGGAGACAGCTTCGATGCTGAAACTGCTAATAAATTAAACCTTATCAATGATATATTACCATCAGACAGTTTGTTTGATTTTGCCTTAGATCAGGCCACTAAGTTGGCATCACTGCCGCCTCAAGCACTACAGGCGAGTCGCCGATTAATGCGAGGAAATATTGATGGGATCCGCTTACAAATGCATGCCGAATTAGAAGAATTTAGCACTCGACTAAAAAGTGATGAGGCCAAAACACGCTTTCATGCTTTTTTAAACAAAAAAAGCCATAAGCCAACTTAACACACAATTTAACACACAATTTAACACAATAGCCCAATGAGGAAGCGGGTTCATGACGCATATCTGCTTGGCTTCCTTTAAATCAAACTATTAAACCAGACTATGCCCTCTCCATTATTCATATTTTGAAAATAACCATGCAAGCACCAAGTAAGTCAGTAGACCCAATAGGGGATTAATAACAATTAAAATACCACTGACAATTCGAGTCCAAAAACAAGACCAGCCAAATCGTGACGATACTCTTGCCACCACGCCACAAAAAATAGCCTCACAATTTGAAGATTTCGCAGAAGTTGAACGCATATGAACCTCCTTCACGGGTCAATTTAAACAGTAAATTTTCAAATTATTTCACTATATTGGAATACCGAATGATCATGGCAAAAAATGCTAAACTCGCAATCGGTGTTAGCAATAGCACTAACGTAAAAGACAAAAAGCTCATTCTTGCCCCCACATATCAGCTTCAGCATCATCAATCACAGTTTTCGATTGAGTCTCCAATATCGCTTCGAACTCATGATCAAATAACATTTCCGCCATTTGTAATTGAATGAGAAGTGACAATTCTGATTTAAGTGAATTAGCAGCCTCATCCATTTGCGTTGCCAAGCTATTTTCAATATGACGAGATAGATTCATATCCAATAGCGAGTCAGCATGAGCCGATACCGTCAATCCAGCAAATAAAACAAATGACACTAAACCTTTTTTAGCCGTATGGATCATAGTTGTTAAAGTCAACATGATGGTCTTCCTTTTCCTGTTTGAGTCACTCAATTAAATGAGTATTAATGGTTTACTTAACTATTGTAATCAGTAAGAAAGCAAGCAGCATGCCAAAAACATTAACCAATTGTTTTTATTTGGATATATTAATTCACCGAAGGAAAGTTATGAGTGGAAGATTCAATATGTAATGCAGTTTTGCAAAATTGACCAACATATGGTCAATCTTGCTAAATCATCTTTTTAAGACACTTGCTCCATTTTTGCTCTTGCCCCTAAAATGACTTCTACGCCAGCACCGGACTTGTGCGCATTTTCACTTAAATGACGTCGCCAAATTCGCGATCCCTTTTCACCTTGATAGAGCCCTATGATATGCCGAGTAATATGATTTAACCTGCCTCCTTGACTAACATGTTTCTCTACATAAGGTAATAATGCTTCTAAGACTTGATCACGGCTGAGTATTTCGCTGTTTGATCCACATAATTGCTGATCCACTTGAGCGAGAATATAAGGATTTTGGTAGGCCTCTCGGCCTATCATCACGCCATTTAGCGTGTCTAAATGCACCTTAGCCTCTTCTAATGTTTTAATACCGCCGTTGATACTCAGATTAAGCTGTGGGTAATCTCGCTTTAATTGATGCACTCTAGCATAGTCCAGCGGGGGAATTTCTCTATTCTCTTTTGGACTGAGGCCATTAAGCCAAGCTTTACGGGCATGTATAATAAAAGTATCGCAACCCGCATCAGTAACAGTTTCAACAAACTCAGTTAAAAAAGCATAGCTGTCTTGTTCATCTATTCCGATCCGCGTTTTAACAGTAATTGGAATATCAACCGCTTGCTTCATGCTTGATACACATTCAGCAACCAATTTAGGCTCACCCATTAAACACGCGCCAAAACGACCATTTTGCACCCGATCAGATGGACAACCCACATTAAGGTTGACCTCATCATAACCTCGTTTATAAGCTTCTTTAGCACAAATGGCTAAAGCTTTAGGATCTGAGCCCCCCAATTGTAAAGCAAGCGGATGTTCCTCTTCATTGTAAGCAAGGTAATCCCCTTTTCCATGAATGATAGCCCCCGTTGTCACCATTTCGGTATACAAAAGCGCCTTAGCAGACATTAATCGGGCAAAATAGCGATAATGTTTATCCGTCCAATCCAGCATGGGCGCAACGGAAAGCGTCCTATCAATGGTTTTTTCTTTACTTTTCATTACTTACCTTAAAAATACTGATTATTGCATTTAACCTGAACTGCCTGTAAGTGCTTGTAACTTCCTCGTGTTTCGATGTATGGTGCCCCTATAGGGCCCCTTTTTTAGTAGGACGATTTCATATTATGGCGTCATATTCAGTCGAAAAACGAGCAAAAGTTAATGGTGATTTTACGTACCATTGTACAGTCAGAGTTAAAAAATCTGGCAAGATTATACATCGTGAGAAGAAAACATTCTCTAAAAAAGCATTGGCTGTGGCATGGGGGAAAAATCGGTGTACGTATTTAGAAGAAAATGACATTTTAGAACTCGACAAAGTCGTCACCATTAAAGAGCTTCTTAATCTCTACTTTGAAAACCATGAGTTGTGGAATGCGACCGGCCGCACTAAGCGTTATGTCATTAATATGTTGATGGATTGCGATATAGCTAAAGTCAAAACAAATGCCCTAAAAACAAGTGATCTCATTGAGCACTGCAAAAACCGCCGCGATGCAGGAGCAGGGCCAGCAACCATATATCACGATATTGCCTATTTACGTAGTGTGATGAAAAAAGCTAATCCCGTATGGAATATTAAAGCCAATGTCGCCATTTTTGACGATGCGGTTCCCGTCCTCATAGAAATGGGGCTTGTCGGTAAAAGCCAGAAACGAACCAGACGCCCCACCGAGAATGAAATCAATAAATTAAAAATCGGTCTTAAACAACGAATGGAAGCCAGTACAAATACGAAATTGACCATACCATTTATTGATATTCTCGATTTTAGTATTTTAACCTGCATGCGGATCGGTGAAGTGTGCAAGCTTAGGTGGGATGACTTGAATGAAGAACATAAGACCATTTTAGTGCGAGATCGCAAAGACCCAAGGAAGAAAGAAGGCAATCATATGATTGTCCCCTTACTCGCTGGAAGTTTCGATATCGCTATGCGACAACCAAAAACTAATGATCTCATTTTCCCCTACAAACCCACTTCTGTGACTGCTGGATTTCAACGTGTAAGAAACGCCCTAGGCATAGAAGATTTGCGTTATCATGATTTAAGACGGGAAGGAGCAAGCCGACTTTTTGAAAAAGGGTATTCTTTAGAAGAAGTCGCCCAGGTAACTGGGCACAGAAACTTAAATATTTTGTGGACGGTTTACACGCAACTATTTCCGCATAAGTTACATGATAAATTTGCCAATGAATTAAGCGGTGATAGGGCTTAATTTTCCATCTAATCCTGTTGCTTGTGATTGATAGCCGCTAAAGCTACTGGCTTGATCGGGTGGCGCACCTCTCGCGTGTGTGTGCGCGGCTAAAGTGGTATTCATGCTTTTCACTACCGCAATTAAATCAAGCACAATTTGCGCTAAGTTAACCTCGTCACTTCCTAGCCAGATTTTCGGAGCTTGCACACGTGATAAATCGGCCGCCTTAGCCTCTAATATCTTTAAACTTTCGATATTGATGTTGGCATGGGCTTTAATATCAATTTGCTGTTTACTGCCAAGTAATAAATTGTCTAATGCTGTCAATAATGCCTTTTCACCCACTTGAGTTTTTAATGCTCCCATCACTTCATTTATCTGATTGCCATCAATCAGAGTTTTATCATGAGTGGCGATATTGGTCATTCTTTCATGATAAGTTTGCTCACGAACCTGAGCGTTAACACTGGATATTTGAGTGGTTTGCTTAATTCGGCCATCCGTTTGAATATGCCAATCTTCATTGGTGCCGCTAATTTTGCTACGGCTTGATTGCTGCAAGGTCACATCTGATTGCCTATGCTCAGGAACTAAGGTATTAAACGGTAATAACGTGGTGATCACTGGCATAGAATCTAAACCGTCTATGTATTGAATCAAGCATTGCATGCCAACATTGGGCGATATAAAAACGCCCCTGTCATTGGCTTGCCCTGTGGCTAAGGTCACTTGCTCAAAAACAGGCACAGCTAAAGCTTGGCCTGTTACCGCATCGAGCAATTGCACATCCACAGCTTTATAGGCTCTAAATGGGCTGCTTACTTTAGCTACATCAGCGGGTAAATCATAAATGCGCACGATTTCTGCCAATTGCGGCACATGCTTTCGCTGACCAAGTTCAGGGTATAAACGCAATATTAAGCGCTTAATAGCGTTTTTGACCATGTGATCTCCTGCGTATTTTTAGATAACACCACTTGTGTGATATACCGTCCATTGAGTTTTATGCCTGGTCGCAATTGAGGGATCACCAATAGCTTTCCCGTTGTTGCGGTCTTAGTGACAATCGGATGCTCTGAAAAATCTGTAATTGGTTTTTTAGCCCAGCCGCTATCATGCCAACTGCCCACATAAATTTTACCATCTGGGCGCTGCTGAAAAATATAATCGGTAATTTGATAAATACGGCCTAAACTGCGCAATGCACTAATGCCGTCGCCATGATGATAGAAACAGGGTACAGGTAAATTAATATATTCAGCATTAGGATGCACAAACTCAACACCAAGCTTAGATAGCTCCGAAAGCACTTGCTTGAATGTGGCAAAACGTATTGATAACGGCGCTGGAAAAGATAAGGCCCCGATTAATTCACGGCAAGTTAAAAACCACTTTCCCTGGCTGAAATGTTTCTTCTCGATGACACCTAAAAAATAAGGCGTTAAATTAGATACCTGATAACCCAGATGCAATTCAACCAAGCCGCTTGGCTCTCTTTCACAATTCACAATAAAGATGGCACGACCCGCTGAAAATAAATCTAACTGCACATGATCGCTAACAATGTTAATTACAGGCCGTCCGTCAATGGTGAGCACTTTAGTTAATTTTGCCGTGTCTGTCATTATGGACCATCCTGCGCCGCAAACTTATCTTGCACCTCATTGTGGCCATCACTGGCAACCACTTGTGTATTTGATATCGCCGTTTTATCTAATTGCTGTTGCTCACGCTCGGACTTACTGAGCAGCTCTGTTAATCTAAAAGAGACCATCCATGCCTTAGCCTCATCTTCTTCGATTGCAGACACTTCACCATCAAATTTAGCCTTACGAACCTTAAACGCACTAGCCACATCACAGTTGATGGTATAAGCCACTCGAGCACCATTTTCATCTAACGCTTTTGCTTTCGTCACAAGCTCTTTTAACTGTGTGACATCAACAAAAGGCACCTTAGTCGTGACCGTTAATATCGCAGCTTTTATGCCGTTATCGGCATTAATTAAAAAAGAGCCGGCGCCCGACAAGTCTTCCCCCGCCAGCTTGAAACCGCATTTGACTTTCGTTTCATAACCTGGCACTTGCCAACCATTCAATGTGATCATTTATCTACCCTAAAACTGACATAAGTTGTGATAACTCGTTTTCATCACCGACAAATAAACATTGCACCCAATGGGGATTATTATCACCTCGCGCTTTGATTTGCTCCGCTAAACCTCTTGCACTCGCAGCGCTCAATTGCTCTACATTTACACCATGATTTAACGGTGTGAATGTAAACTGTGTTAGCCTTTCATCACGAGCCGTCTTTAAACTCTCAAGCTCAGCTAGCGCTCCATCAATATCACTAATTAGATTTTTACCGACATCATTAACCTGAGATAATCCCATATCATGATACTGCTGCGCCAAAGGTAACAGCGCCCTTTCATCTGCAATATGCCTCCACTCTAATGACTGGCTACAGGCTAGCCCGCACTGCATTTTATCTGACTCTAACGTCGACCAACTGACAGCAAATCGGGCAGCCTCAAGAAATACAGGTAAAGGACAATATGCATTTATTGCCGTTAAATTTGATGCTAACTTTTCAGCGTGTTTTGATGATGTATAAACTAATAACGCATTAAATTGCTCAGGCCGCTGAGATCGGCTTAAATCATTTAACCCATGCGATAAACTCAAGAAACCTTGGGCGCTAGTTGCGCCCGAACTAGGCGCATAACTGTGATGGCTAATACAGTGCATTGCTTACCGCTACTCTGGCGCTATATTGAGAACACTTTCTTTAAAGTGGGTTTCAGCAAGCAGAACTAATGCATCATTATCAAGCCCCGCTTCTTCTGTAATTTGTGAGTTAAAATCACGTGAGTTATCACTATGAATATATTCCATCGGCAACGCGCCCTCATCTTTCTTGGCTTGATCAGGCCAGTAGACGACACGGTAATTAATATTATGATAATTGTTCATATTGGACTGATAGGTATCACCGTTTAACTGCAATTCGGTACTTGTATTTCCACTGCGACCAATGTAGCTAATGGCCATAATTGCGGCAGTATGAGTTAACCCATGTACATCGGTAAATGCGTGTGTAAATGCCATTTTTTTGCTTCCTTTTAAAATTTATAAATAGTATTAGAATCAATCTTTATTTGAGTTGTGTGCTAACAACCAATGCTCCCTCAACTTAACAAAATAGTTATCCAGTTCCTCAACATCGATATTGACCGTATTTAAGGGGGCATCAATAAACACATGGGACTCAATCTTCATCATCTCGCCAGCTTCGGTTAGAATGTTGTCACCTACCTGAATATGCTCAGCTGCGAGCCAACGCCAATCGTTAAATCGGGGCGAATAAGTTAATAATGGGTGCTCATAAGTCACTTCAAGTGAATTGTTAATTAAGTAATAATTGTCATAGCTATTGAGCATGACATGTTTAACAATAGCCGTTGATAACAGGCTGCCATCAAGATTTATTGAGCTTGCCAAGCGCCAAGATTCATCATTACGGCCCGTTGCTAATACAGGATGAGAAAAGGCGCGAATAGCATCACCCACTTTCAGAGTTTCCATCGCGGTTTCTTGACCGTTTGCGAGCAAGACTTTAGTGCCTAATGCAAAACAACCACCTCCACCACCTCCGCCACCAGAACCACCGCCAGTGCCGCCAGAGTTTGTCGGTAATACAGATATGAGATAATCAACAAAATCAGATATTTTCATCACTCTTAAAGCCAAAGAGCCATATGCTCTAAACATTAAATTTCCGGCTTCTAGCGTTGAATGATTAAATGTTTCAGTATTTCGAGAAAAATCTTGATATTCACTAGTTAACTTTCTAAGCGCTGAATCACCAGAACTGTTACGGATCATAATCGTACTTGGAGTTGCTCCCGAAGTAGGTGTTAAACCGCCTAATTTATAGCTATCCTGCGCCCTTGCTGTTTTTTCTAAATATTTATTTTTAAGTGAAATATTATTTTCATAAAGAGCCTTTGCGTATACATTGCCATTGATTGATCGTAATACAACGGTATTAGCGCCGTGATCAGATGATAATCCGTATCCTAAAAATTTGGAGGTGTCAGAGGCTCTCGCTGTTTTCCCTAAATATTTGTTTGTAAGTGAAACGTTATTTTCATAAAGAGTCTTTGCGTATATATTGCCATTGATTGATCGTAATACAACGGTATTAGCGCTATGATCAGATGATAATCCGTATCCTAAAAATTTGGAGGTGTCAGAGGCTCTCGCTGTTTTCCCAAGGTATTTGCCTGCTAGTGATACACCATCTTCATAAAATGAATGTGCTAATACATTCCCACTGCCATTTCTCAAAACAGCAGTATTAGCTGTTGATGAAGAGGATAACCCATAGCCCAGAAATTTTGAGGTGTCGGAGGCTCTCGCTGTCTTCGCAAGATATCGACTAGAAAGTATCTCGCCTTTTTCATAAACATTACCATTTGTCCATAAATGCAAGCCGATAGCACTTTTTGGAGTACCATTTTCACACCACACCATTTGATGGCCCCCAGCCATAGTGCCGCCAGTAAGATTATTAGTGTGCTTATAAGCTAAACCATAAAGGCTGCCAAAGTTAGCCCCATCGCTTGCAACTCTGTACCTTTCCCCCATTGACCAAATATTTTGAGTTTTAGTGCTGTCATAAACCCCGTACATTCCACCTTCTCTCGCCGACGCAACGAGTCGACCACTGAAAACCTGATTGCCGCTTGTGGATGGAATAAGCCCTGCTTTGGCCTCTGCGACCACTTGCGCTTTAGTTTTATTTTCTAACTTACTCGCGTTTGCCGCCGTGCCCGATGTAGTGAGCAAGCCAGACCGTGCTTCGGCCACTAATTGAGCGCGGGTTTTATTATCAAGCTTATTTGAGTTCGCCGCCGTTCCCGATGTTGTAAGTAACCCCGACCGCGCTTCACTAACCACTTGCGCCTTGGCTTTGCCCTCTAACTTACTCGCGTTTGCTGCGGTGCCTGACAACGATACCGCGCCCACTTGGCTAGCCGTTGGCGGCTTGCTGGTATCAAACAAACGTTGCCAATCTGTCCACACATCATTGTATAAACCGCACACATAAGTCTCACCGCTATCATATTCTTTATATGTGTACACAACGCCCTGTGATGTTGCTTTAGTCACTTCTAACGAACCCGCACGGGTGATAGGATACCCACGCTCAAATTTTGCCGCCGCTGATGCCGTTTGATAATAAAATCCAGGTGCCAGCGGTGGAGATTTAATATTAATATCAGCTAAATAAATGGGACTCGTGATAGTGCCCTTCATGATGCTTGGCACATCGTTATTTAACACATATTGAGAATGCGGATTAGCGTGGCTTAAATGCGCGGCAAAGTCGTCACTGCGTAAAAATTCACTGTCACTGACTTGCCATGGCAGTGTTGATAAGGTGACATTTAATTCACCCGCCACGCTCACGCCGCGCCAGACGATACTTTTCACGCTATAATTGCCCGTGACCGCACCAACGGTTTTTGTCTTGGTTTGCGAACTGGTATGAACAATGGCAATCAAGACCTCATCACCATTGGTTTTAGTGGCCATGACGCCATAAGCATTATAGGTAAAGTCACCCACGCTATAATCCAAAACTGTACTCATGATCACTGCATTGCCGTTGAGCTTAGAGACTCGCTCAATCGGGTGAGACGCAACAATATGGCTAGCATCAATTGTGCTATCAGGATCAATCGGTAAATCAGGGTCTAACTCTGGAATGTAGGCAAACACAAAGTGCGTGATATTTTGCACTTCATCCCCTGCAAATACGGCATTTTTATAATCAATACCTGAGTTTGTAATCACTAATTGGCTCATCCAATGACCTCTTTTTCAAATTCAATCAATGCAAAACGCTCGTCGCTATTGGCTGTAGCCACTCCACTTAAAAAATAGCGGCGACAAGTGCGGCCATAGCTGGCAATAATGGCGTTAATTAATTCCTCGCGCTCAGCAAATTGGCTTTCTAGCATCAGGATTTCAATTTGATCCCAATCGAAACCTTCGACTCGTTCGTTAATATCAATAATATCGAGCCCTAAGCGAGCAAAAATGGCCTTCATGCCTGCTGGGCTGCCTGCATCTTTAGCATTGGCAAAGGCATGGATCACTCTTTTACCATAGATTTCTATTGATTCATTTTCTAAACGTGTGATCCCCCGCTCCCACGCGAGCAAGTCTAAAATTTGAATATCACTGTCTTCAGAGTGTTGCTGAGTCAACCACCAATACAAATAGCTTTCAATATTCCGCCAAAATAGTTCTATGACTTTTGCCAACGCGTTCACATCGTTAGACTGTAGCCAGATAGGTAATTGCGAGGCTAATGGATTCATGCAAATGTCACCTTGTCTGGCAATGGGAGTGACAAGGATGGCGTGATATTATTATTCGCAAATTTAATGCTTTTTATTTCAGAAAATTCATTATGTAATTCAGCTTCTAATTGACTGAAACTGAATAATTCATCTGGCTTACAGCGAGTGGGTTGGTAATCATTGTTTTGCCTAAACGCTGCGCGAATAAATTGCTCTATATCACTGCGTTTATCTTGAGTATTAATGTGTTGCAATAAACTCACTTCAATATCTATGCTTAAAAGTGGTACAGCAAAAACCTTTAAATCATCACCGTCGCCATGATTCCCCGCTGCAATATAATCATTAATACGATCTAATAATGCTTGGCTAACTTGGCCCACATCTAAATACAAATACACATCAACGGAGCCCGGTCCACGTGGGGCGGTTTTATCAAAAACGATATTGTCAGCACTAATACCGGTATACGTTGCAATCATAGTGCGATATAAGGAATCGACGTGATAATTGCCTAAAGTAGCGAATGCATCACGAAACCTAAGTTGATAGTTTTCATTGGTTTCAACATCTTGACCCGCTGTAATAAGCCAGTCGTCATTATTGGTAATGCTCACACCTTCGATCGGTTCGTCTAAATACACATAATAACCCCGACTCAAGTTATAATTTTTACCTGAATATTCTGCCTCCGCCACCACTTGTACTTGGCTTTCATTGACTGGAAATTCAGTATCAAATAAAGTGATTAATGTATAAACAATTCCATTAATAGGCATTGAATGAATGCGAGTTCCCGCCGCGATGACAAGGGAACTTGTGGTATCAGCTCGGTTAAAGGTAATATGTCCTTGGGCTTTTACATCGGTTAAACGGGGTAAATTACGCGCATCGCCGTGTAAATCTAGCCATTCATCTTTTGCTAGTCTGGCAAAAGAGTTCGGCATAATTTGCGTTGCTAAGGTATTAATCAAATCTAACGCAGGCTCTGTTACCATGGCTTTTTGTAAACGCCAAAACGGGCTCATAGGCGATTTGTTATTAATCACAAAATCACTACTTTCTAAAATAGATTCCAGCTTGGCTTGTATCCCATCACTATCAGTTGGAATGCCCGCTTGCTGCATAATGCGTTTAAAATCGACTTCGTTCATAAGGAACCCGCTTGCGTATTAATATGGTATTGCCTGGTATCTGCATGTATTGATAACGTATGGTCACTGTTATAAAACAACTCGATGGTGCCAGGGATTAATCGATCATCTTTTTCAACTTCAAGTTCAAGTTCAGTTAAAATGGGGGCAATCGCATTGTTGTTACGCAGCTTAATTAAACGCGTTAACATGCCGGATTCAATAATGCGGTGTTTAATGTCTTGAGCGATGACTTGCGCTTCAGTTAACTGACTTGGCTCAAACACACTATTAAAATCTAAATCGCCATCGAGAATATTTAAGTCAATGTGGATCATCCCGCCAACTCCATCATGTACTCAGCGGTTTGCTCTGGGCTATCCGATTGCAAAGTGAGATTATCGATATACACACGTTTACTGTTATCTGTGGAATTTTGATTATTGGTATTATTACTGCTCGACAGTGATTGCAAATAGGATGAACGTTCAACACGGCGATCAACATTTTCATTGATTGTTTTAGCTGAGCTATTTGCATTATCAATTTTCTGATTAACCTCTTGCACACTCGCTAAGCCTTGGGGGGTAAACTGCGCTGCATTTTGGTTAACTTGGGCAATACGCTCGTTAATGCTGATCACATTTGAAGTATTACCCGATGCAATTTGTTGTGTCCGATGATTGATATTGCTAATACGATTAGTAATGTCGTGCACATTTGAAGACTCACCCGATGCGACTTGTTGCGCCCCTTGATTAGCATTGGTAATACGATTAGTAATGTCATGAACACTCGCAAGGTTTCCCGACACGATATCATTAGCACTTAAGGCGTTATTTGATGTTAAGTCTTGGGGTTGAGTGAGTGCTTGCTGAGTAGTGTTCACGCTTTTAGTGACGTTAGCATCAAGTTTTATATCATCACCCATGCCAAAGAAATCACTTACGGCACTACTGGCCCAGCTTATTAACTCAATTAAGTGAGTAACAACTTGAATGAGCGCTGCAATAGGGTTGAAAAATGCAAAAATATTACCTAATACTTGACCGAACAGCGCCCCTCCTTGCACAGCACTCGCAAGTGCTTCTTCACTGGCATTAACTGGACTTAATAAGCTGGCAAACCAAGAAAATAATTCACCGACCTTGCTAGCCACCCAAGAGAATAGCTCACCAACAGATGATAACGCGCTGCCCAAGGCACTAAAAATAGCAATAACAGGGGCAAAACCTTGCTTAAACCCATCCCAAAACCCCGATATAAAAGCTGATATCGGCTGCCAATAATGAGAAATCACCCCCGCGAATGCAATAACGGCCATTGCAAGCCAAGTAATAGGATTAGACAATAACGCATATGTAAAGGCCCACGCACTAGCCGTTGCTGAAATAAACATCGCTTTAAGTGCAGCTAACACCCCCCCGCTCCAGATGACCTGATATTGCCAATGAAGTAAGGCTCGACGGCCCCAGTTAATGGCCATAGTGGCTTTATTCATCACAATGGCATAGGCTTGAGTGACACCACTTAGGCCAACCAAACCGTAACGTGATAACCCCGAAATAATATTAAATGCCCCCATGGCCAGCATTGCACCTACAATAGCTAACGATAAAGTCACCGCTACTCCTGTAAGCATAGGGAATTGCTCACTGAGGAGCCGAGCACCGTTTAGCATCATCGCCAATACATCCACCACGGGTTCTATGATGGGCAACACAGCTTGACCTAATGTAGTCGCAAGGGCATTAAATCCGCCGCTTAAACGCTCCCATGCAGATGTTTGCGCATCGGCCATATCAATGGCCGTTTGCATACCTGTTTGTTGATTTAACTCATGAATATTATTCTTTAATTGATCAACTTGCGGCAATAGCAATTTAATTAATGCTGTAGCTTCATCACTGCCAAAGGCTTTTTTAAGGGCGTCCGATTTAGCCACAGTATCTATATTGCCAAACTTTTGCGTTAAGCGATCTAACACTTGCGGCATAGGTAAGAGCTTGCCTGTGGTATCAGTAAGTTGTATACCTAATGCTTTTTGAGCATTACCCACCCCCGATAAAAAGGCTTTATATTTAGTGCCTGCTTCACTGCCCGACATGGTAGCTTGCAGCTGCCCGAGTACCGCCATGGATTCAGCCATTTTAATACCATGACTTTGCGCATCCGCACCAAGGCTAGCAAAAGCGCCTGACATCTCAGTACCATTGGTTTTAAACATGCGAACAGCACTGGCAGTTTGACCGGCTAATTGCTCAACCCAGTCACTTTTTCCCATTGCCCTGGCATTTTCTTGATAAATGCCATACATTGTTCCAAGATAATTAGTAGCAGTACTGGCACTTGCTTTGGTGCCTTTAGCCATCACAGCCGAAGCATTAGTAAACGCGCTTAACTCTTTGCCTGTTAGTCCTGCAATGGATGATTGAATATCATAAGATGCGCTAATGACATCTGCAGCATTACCACCATATTTAGCGGTAAAGTTAATAGCGGTATTATTAAGTTGTTGTAATGATGAGTCCGCCACACCCAATGATGCCACCTCACCTAACGCCTGATTAGCGGCAATGGCTGGATTAAGGGAGCCAACCAGCATCATGGCACCGCCTGCGGCACCCACAAAACCTTGCATCATAGTTTGTTGAGCGCTGGCGGTTCGCTGACTCAATTGATTAATACGATTCATGATCTGATTAACAGGGCCCGTGGCTCTATCAACAACACCGATTGTGTACATGAGTCGTTCTAATCGACTTAATCCACTCATCATTAATCCTCACCTGATAATGCTCGACAAATGCCGTTATTCACGGCGAGAGTTTGTTGGTTTTGATAATCGTTTTCTAAAAATAATGCGGTGGCTAAGCTGTCTTCGGTAATATCATGATGGGGAAGCCACTTAGCCTGATAAGCAAGCAATTGATCTACTCTGCTCCGAGCGATATCTCTTGCTCGCTGCTCGATTTTTTTACTGTGATATTAAACTCAGGCTGATACTCTTCGACAACCGATGCCACTAAATGCATAGATGCACCAGGTAAGGTTAAAAACTCTTTCAAGCTTTTTCGGTGTTCTTCTTTCACCACTGACAGTAAAAAATTAGTGGCTGGCTGCACTTTATTCTGATGGTTATTGGTATTGATATACTTGTTGTACGACGTGATATCCACATCAAAACTAAATTCATTGTCGTCAACTTCTAATGTAATGGTTTGCTCTAACGCCATAATGGTTCTCTCTGTATTAATGAATAAAATAGGTTTTAAGCGACTTCTTTTATTTGAAGATCTACTTGTTCAAGTAAGGTGTAACTAAAATGAGGGCCATATGTTTGGGCAGATTCTCGGCACAGAGTCATAAACTCATCAAAGTCATTTGGATTAGCGAAGACCTGACAACCCGCGCTCCATTTATCCACCCTTTTTGACTCATGCTGTGCACTGGCTCGATGACAATTAATGCCAAAATAGCCGATTTGTAATTGAGCGTTATCGGTACTGGTATCAAGCACACTATTCTTATTGTTATCACGTAAAACAGTCATAGGACCACGTTGCACTAATGCAGCATACTGCCCTCTGTGATACCCCAAACGCCAACAACTTTTGTACTGCATAGGTACAAGCACGGCTGTACCATCAACGTGACAAGGGCGTTTTCTAAAATAAAGCCCCGCATCTGTAGTCGCTTTATATTGCTTTAATTGCCACTTACTTTTTTGTTGATACAAAACACAAATCATGTCATTAAAAGTATTGGCGCGATAATCACTACTGCGAACACCAATGATGTTAAGGTTTAATTCACCTTTAAACACACAATGTTGTTTACGCTTCATCACGCTTAAAAGTACATCAATTGAAATGGGGGGTATTTTTGCCATTAGAGATCCCTGACTTCATCTTCAGTTAAATACGGAATGCCGTTTATTTTGACAAAATCAGAGCTGGTCACAAGCCCTTTTATGGTTGTGACATCTTCTTCGCCCCCTTCCGCCTTAAAGCTCAACACATCATCAAGCTGAGGTAATACGCCAAAGGCCTCGACATTCTTTTTACCCGCATCCACTTCGGCTAGAAAACTAATATCGAACGGCTCTATGCCTTTCCAGCTCCCAGCCGACGCTGCTTGCTCTTGCACTAACAAAAAATTTTCGTGATCTAGCTTTATGGTCACTTCAGCATCGACTGGACCATCAACAAAACCTTTAGTAATTCCGCGCACTTTTTTCGCTTTACGACCATCGGTTATTTTTACGGACGCTTCGATAACATGAACCATTTTGTCACCGATGAAACAATCAAAATCTTTACCACCTAGCGCTTTTACTGTCATGATTAACTCCTATTCGCTGCGGTCTAACATGATGCCAACCAATATTTCAGATGGACTATCGACGGGCTGTACTTTTAAAATGACACGCAGCTGGCGTTCATTCATAAAGGTTAAACTCACGGCATCATCTTTCGGTGGACGAATATCACCAGGAAATTTATCTGCACCAATATTGATAGGCTTTGACATATCACGCAGCGGCTTACCCAGTACTCGCTTACCAAAGGCGATCCCCGATGGTGAATTATTCAAACGACGGTTTTTAATTTGGTGAATGGCTTTGATCCGCACTTCCCGCGCAGCTTTATCGACAATACGGCCAATCTCAATGGTCTGAAAATCGCCGCCTTCGGCATCAAGCAATTGCACATCACCAAAGTAAGTGCCATCGAATCCAGGATAATATTGAGTACAACTAAAACGCTGTGCATCCAGTGCCGCTAATGTGGCATTAGTCAATGGCGCACCGTTTTTATCGAGGGGTGCAGGTGATAACGACATGGCCCCCGTTAATACACGCATGGGACTATCGGCTATAGTGACACTGCGTTTACATAAACGCCCTGCCACGGCGCCTAACTCGTCTCCGTGTATTTGAGGGATAAGCGCAACATTTACAGCCACAACACCATCACTAATCGGTGTCAATGAGGCATTATATTCAGACCATGTTTGAGTCAAACTATCAATGCCTGGCACCGCAATGAGTAACCGTAAATAACGCGCATGCTTTGATAGCATTTCGAGTGCTGCCCCTTGGTAGGCTTCCACCTCTGCTTTACCCGTCACAGGTAAGCAAATGGCTATCATTTCAGGATAAATATTCTCATCCATAGCCTTGTTAATGGCATCAAACACATTATCACTTTCATTAATGGCCAGTGCATAACCCGAAACAAGATCGTCGCCATTGCGCACCCATGCTTTAAGCTGAGTTTTTAGATCGGAGTCAGCTTCACCGAATTGTGCATCAAAATCAGACTGCGCATTAATAGGCTCAATTTGCTCACTGACTGTGGCTGCAACACCAACAAACAACATGGTGCGCTCAACCTCTTTTGTTGCGCCGCTGCCCGTATTGAGCGCGGCGACACTAACCTTACCTTGTGCCATGATGTCCCCTTTTATTAATGGCGTGTCGCCTGATCAAACATGTAATTCTTTAACTGCTTATATTCATTTTGGTTTTGACCTAAAAATGAACGGGCGGGTAACTGAATATCCCATTGCTGCGGCCCCTTCTCTTGCTCTCTTAATATTCGCAAGATCAAGCCTGCTTGGCCTAATGTTAGATTTTCTTTAATCCACTTTAAGCTGGGCGTTATCCAGCCTTTACCAGGCTTACTTCGAATTTTATAGCCTTCTTTTATCAATGCCTTAGCCTGTTTCTGAGTTGCTGGCCCTTGATAATTTGGTTGGCCTTTCGGCGGTGTTTGCGTTAGCTTTTCACCATCTTGATGGGCTCTCGCCACCTTAGCGATTCTTGAACTGGCAAAGGTAACATCGGCTTGGTTCTCATTGGTATGAACTTGCAAATGCTTGCCCAGCTTTTTCAGCATTCTGTCTTTACGGCCATTGCTACGCTCTTCCCATGCTTGACCATATAGCCCTTTTTGCGCTTTTAATCTGTCTCTACTGTCACGGCGCACCTTACGACCAGCTCCCCGTAAAATTTGACGGCGTTTTCTCCCTGGTAATGTGAGTAAGTTAAGCGTCTTTACTGACTCAGTATTAATGTCGATGTTAAGCATCAACTATCCCCCTTAACCTGAGTTTCTAAAACTTGAGACTCTAATAAAAACGCTTCAGCAATCCACATTGATTGTTCACCAAAGTCATAATGTTTATCACCGAACAAAAAAGGCCCATCCGTTTGCTCAATCAACTCAATATCTTCTTGAAAATTTTCGATAGTAATTTCAATATCACTCGTATTGTCATCATTTAGGTCAGCACTAAACCCAATAATTTCAGCGTCGTATTTACCCGCATTTTGTTGCAGCCAAAAACTGATATAAGTACAAATAAGTGCCGCAGGCGCCGCGCAGGGATTAATGCTTATCACTCCCGCATAGGTAAAGCGTGCAGCCAGTAAACCTGTGCCATTAATGCGCTTACTGGCTGGCTTAATAGCCCCGCCTTCAATCCATGAGTCAAATTGATTGGCATGAGCTAACTTATGGCCTTTGTAATTCGCATCAATTAAATAACGAGTTAACTCAGTTAATTTGCTCATAGTAACGACACCGATAGATAACCAGATTCGGCCATTAAATATTGCATCGCGCTTTTACATTCGATACGCCAAAATTGCTCGTTATCAACCGCTTGTACTTGCTGCGCCGCCCCTTTGTCCCTATGACTTTCACCTAATCGGCTAACTAATAATGTGGCTTTAGCTAGGCTATACACGGCTTTTTTATAAAATAGCGATAGAGTTTCACCATAGGGCAAGTCTTTTAATCTGCTCACACTGTGCCAGTGCAACTCGGCGAACGCGCTTAACTCACGATTAATTTGGTGCATGGCTAATGTCAGTTGATTAATCGATGCCTGCTGATATTCAGGTGATACACCATAATCACTGATTAACTCCGCCGTTGAGAGATCAGGATAAAAGCCATTATTAGTAATGCTGTTATCTTCTACCTCTACCTTGGGCATACCTGATAAATCCATTATTTCTGTCCCAATGCAATTAACGTTAAAGGGGGTGGGCGCCACTCAGTTAACAGACCTTTGTCTATATGCAAAGCACTGTTACTGAGTTGCCCACGGCGCTGGAGACGGTTAAATATTGATTTCTACACCAATGTGTTTAGCGAGCTCTCTGGCCGTCTTTTTCACGCCTGCACCGTCATTTAACAATGTCGCATGCTGGTAGTGATTCAGTGCGCGGCCATAATTATGTTGCTGCTGCTCTAACTTTCCAGCCACCGCAAATAACTTACCTGACACAATGGGATTTAATGACCAAGCTTGCTCATTAAAAAAGCGCGTTAATGTGGAAACATGCTCAGTAATATTGAATAAATCTTCTGGCGATATTTCATCTGTCTTCGAAAGCTTATCGACCGCAACATCATAAATTTGGTCAATAACAAACTCACCCCAATGGGTTGTTTTAAAACGAGTGGGTAACTTTTGCCCCTGTGAAATCAGCAAAGGTAAAAACGTAAAGGCTTCTGTATAGCGCTGTAAATCAATCAACCAGATAAACACCCAAGCTAGAATAATGTTGGGATGATTGGCACCACTTTGCAGATAATGTTCACAATACGCTAAATACCCGTTTTGCTTGATGGCATCACGTTTATACTCGGCTTTATCTTCCAACGTATTAAAGGTTTTTAGCTGGGCTAAATCCGCATCAATCGCAGCCTTCATTATTTCAAATTGAGCTTGCTCCACACCGATAGGTTGCTCTGTTCTGTTTGATGCAACATTATCTTTTTCAGAAAGTAAATTAACGAATTTAACACCACTGCTTGCGTTAGCTTCTAATGATTGCTTTTGTAAACGAGCCGCTTTTGCCGCTTGGGCTTTTTTAACTAAACTCATTTGATTTCCTTATTCCCAAGAATCGGCTTTAGCGTTGTATAGCTGCACACTATTGGATTCAATAAATTGAATTTTTTCGAGGTCTTCAACGTAATAACAATCATTGCGTGACTGATAATCTTCGACCCGCTTTTTCTTAGTATTGTTTTCAGTGCTAATGCGAGTCGAACCACTTTGAATGTAATGACTGAGATTATCGAATGAGGTCACCATGATGCCTCGCGGCGGAAAGAAGGACACTTGATAAGCTTTTAAGCTGCCGTATGTTCCGATGACTTGCTCAATTTCAATCTTGGTTTTTTCAGTCGGCTTTTCAGCTTGTGCGGCATAAAGCTTGCTTTTATCATCAGCAAGTAAATCGCTACCAACGATGGCCACTAAGCCAATTCGCTTTTCTAGCGGTATGCCTTGAACAAGATCATGCACAGCTTGATCTAAATTTTGGTAATCAGCATCAGCATGTACGCCAATTTTTACACTGCCACCATTGCTAATCGCGTTTTCTGGTGCATCGCGGCGCACCAGTTCAAACCAACCGATATTGACATCTTGTAACATAGGATTGGTGCTTTTATTGGTTTTATTGGCAGCCGAGGTACCATGAAAACCAATTTTAATAATATCCAGCGCAATAGCTTGCTTAACATGATTTCGATAGCGAGTGTGAAAATCGGGGAATTTTGCCCATTGATCCATTTTGACCCACGCCATATGCACATCACACTCAACGGGATAGCAACGGTATTCACGATTATCTAATGCTGAAACATCCGTTGTTTGTCGCTCAGCATTGTCATCTGTTTCAACACCAGCTCGACCAGTCACGCCGCCATCAACCCTCATGATCACCGATGCACCGACAAGATCATCAACAAGCGCGGTGTTAATTCTTGTTAAAAACTCGGCGCTTTCATAAACAGCATCATACAATTTTTGTTCCGTCGAGGGTTCAACATTGAATTGCTCACTCACACTTTTCACACCATAACTTGCTGCTAACGCTATGGTGATCTTATTAAATTTTTCTGCCGTTTTTGTTTTCATCTTTATCCCGTTATTCTGTTAATGCCTATACCTACACACTCGACCAAATATTCAAGATGGAATTAAAGCAAATCACCTAATTCAGCTTCATCACCTAAGTGCTCTTCTTCACCGGGCGTAGTACTAAACTTGGGGGTTTTTAACGCTTTTTGTAATTGCGTGCTTAATGCAATAACTGAGCTATTAATTTTATCGAATGCGGCTTGCTGTTCTTTTGAGAAAATCGCGGTTTCAGGTGGCGTGGAGTCATCGTCTTCGCCTTTGTCATCTGCACCACCCTCTGTACCACTGGCTTTAAGTGCGGTTAGAGCCTGAGTATTTGCTGTTATCGCATCATTCATTTTTTGCAGCGGTTCGCTCAATGCTTCAGTTAATGCACTGGCAAAGTCTTCTTTTTTCATTTCTGTTTCTTCCTTTTTGAAATTAAACAGCCCTTTAAATAGGCTTCTTTTAGGTGACGGCTCTTGGCTTTGCTCTTGAGTTAACTCAACTTTAAATGACTCAATACATGGAGAGGTTTTATTAAATTTCGCGCGTTGGGTGTAAGTACTGGCGGGATAATCGGTGACCGCTAAACCTGTTAAATAAGTGGTGCCTGATTCGATAAAGTCGCGGTCAATTTCAATACTAAAATACACGGCTTGATCAGCTTGGTTTAACGTAACAAAAGACGCATTAGGTGCAAGCACGGCATATAAGACTTTCACGCCTTCATCATTAACACCTTGGCTGACTTCAAGCACATCACCTAACATGCCACCGTTTAATTCAACGTTATAAAGAAACTTCGCTCCCCAACCTGACCACTCCCCTTCATGATCAATATTGATACGTGCGCCGTATTTTTTGTAATTGTAGGTTTCGACAATATCATCAATATCTTTGTCAGTAATTTCGCGGCCATCGACTGTCATTCCGACTGCGGCAATGGCTAGTGGTATTGTGCGTAATTGTCCTGGCATAGAGTTTGTTCCTAAACGTGTTGCATGCTAATTTTAAAGATGTCTTCACCTTGTTAGATTTCTAGTTTGCACCCGTTTTTTCATCTCTTCCAACTGTTTAACTTTTTGAAATTCCTATTTTTACCTTTTAGGAATAGACAGGATGAGCACATAAAGAATTCACGCTTTTAGCCCTATAAACTGCCAGTATTGACTCAATCATTGGCAGCCTATGAAGCTCAGATACAGCCCTGAAATTGTAAAAACCGCACGGCAACATTATGTGTATGGCGGACTGACATTTGATGAAATCGCCGCATTAGATGACATGCCCTGTGCGCGGACATTAAGACGCTGGGCCATTGATGAAAACTGGACAGAGCTATGCCCAGTCATTGATGTAGAAACCTCTTATAGCCGACGTCTTTGCTTATTAGTAGAAAAAGACAATAAAAGTGATGCTGACTATAAAGAGATAAACTTTTTAACAAAGCAATTAGCAACGCTCACTCAAGCAAAACAAGCTCCAGTCAAAACTCGACAAGATAAACACAAGGAACAAGGCGAGAATCAGCCAGCTAAAAAGCGTAAGAAACGTGTTAAAAATGATTGCAGTAAAATAACCAAAGACATGTTGGATGAGCTTAAAAATAGCCTACTTTATCCACATCAATTGTTTTGGTTTGATAATCAGAATCACCGCACCCGTTTTATATTAAAGCCTCGTCAAATTGGTGCGACTTTCTATTTTGCCTTTGAAGCATTTTATGATGCGGTAGTAAACGGTAAGAATAAAATCTTTATTTCAGCCTCACGAGATCAGGCTGAGATTTTTAAAGCTAATATTATTTCCCTTTGTAAAGAGCACTTTGATATTGATTTATCAGGCTCACCTTTGGTACTTAGCCTACCGAACGGTAAAAGTGCCAGTTTATATTTTAAATCCACCAATGCTCGAACCGCACAATCAGCATCAGGCGACTTATATGTCGATGAGGTTTTTTGGATCCCTAAATTTAAAGAGCTACGCGGCTTAGCCCAAGCCATGGCAACCCATGCAGAATATAAAGTCACTTACTTTTCTACACCATCGGTAAAAAGCCACGAAGCTTATGACTATTGGTCTGGCAAGTGGTTTAAAAAGACCATGGCCTGTAACGACCCTAATTTTGAAATTGATGTTGAACATAAAACATTAAAAAATGGCTTGCTGTGTGACGATGGAATATGGCGACAGTTGTTAACCGTTGTCGATGTGGTCAAATCAGGCTTTGATAAAATTAACATTGAGCTGCTTAAAAATGAATACTCCAGGGATGAATATAACAATTTATTCATGGGTAAATTCATTGATGATGCCCATTCCGCCTTTAACTTAAAAGCCTTATTAGCCTGTGTTGGTGATAAAGAAAAGTGGAAAGATTTTAACCCCGAATGGGAACGCCCGTTTGCCATGAACCCTGTGCTGATAGGCTTTGATCCTGCTCGCACAATCGATAAAGCCACCGTTGTTGTACTGAGTTGCCCACTTAAAAATACCGATAAATTTAGATTATTAGAAACCTTAGATTTAACCGGTAACGATTTTGAAGCCATGGCAGAGTCCATAAAAGCGCTCACATTTAAATACAATGTGCAGCATATTGGCGTTGATACCACGGGGATCGGCTATGGCGTGTTTGAATTAATTCAAAAATTCTACCCTATGGCTATGCCACTTCATTACAACCCTATGGTTAAAAATAAGCTCGTTATTAAAGCCGTGAACGTGATTAATAATAAACGCTTTGAATTTGATGAAAACGCACCAACAGTCGCAGCTAGTTTTCTAAATATTAGAAAAAAAGTTGTTGGCGATCAGATTAGTTATGCCACCAACCGCACCGCATCCACAGGCCATGCCGATATTGCATGGGCCATTATGCACGCCATGATTTATGAGCCTTTGTCTGGCGATAGCATGAGTTCACAAACAAGTATAGGAATTGCCGCTTAATGACTCCAAGAATGACCGTTCGCGCGGGTGATACCCCAAATTACCGAAACAGTATGATTGATTTTGCTTTAGGTGATCCTGAGCCTTGCTTAGATAATCGAATGACCGAATATGTGGGCATTTGGGCTGATATGGATGGCATTTATGAACCACCCATCAGTTTAAATGGTTTAATCAATTTACTCAGTGTGAATGCTCAACACGGGCCCATTTTATATTTTAAAGCCAACATGATTGCCAAGTGGTTTAAGCCTAACTCACTGCTTAACTATCGTGCATTTAAACGTGTTGCATTTGATTTTGCTTGGTCAGCAAATGCATATTTGCAAGTGATCACCAATCCATTTAATCAAGTCATTCAATTAAAGCACTTACCCGCCGTCACCATGCGTTATACAACACAATCAGGGGTGTATGCACAACTTCAAAAAAATGGTAACAAAGTGTTTTTTAATCCAGGTGAAATTATTCATATAAAAGAATATCACCCCAAGCAAGGTATATATGGGGTTCCACAGTATTACGGTGGTATTCAATCTGCTTTATTAAATGAAGACGCAACACTATTTCGCCGACGCTATTTTAAAAATGGCTCACATATGGGATTTGTGTTTTCAATGGCAGATCCTTTTATTACCCACGATGATGAAAAAAAACTGAGAGATGCAATATTACAAAGCCGCGGCGTGGGTAACTTTAGATCACTCTTTTTAAATAATCGCTCCCCAAAGGGAGATGCCGAAAAGACCGTAAAAATCACCCCCGTAGGTGATATCGCCACCAAAGATGAATTTGAGCGTATTAAAAAAATCACCACAAATGACATGCTTTCCATGCATCGTGCTCAAGAAGCATTATCGGGACAATCATCAGGTGACAGCCCAGGCTTTGGTGATTTAGATAAAATCACTCGAGCCTATTATAACAATGAAGTCGTTCCGCTTCAGAACGACATGCGCACCATCAATGACTACCTACCAAGACAACAACACATTGAATTTTTTGAGCCTGAATATTCAGACTTCAACAAGGAAAACGCATGAACTGGGGCGAATTTATTGAGTTAATAGAACGTTGGTCTCAACTTTGTGGTGTGGCCACCTTAGCCGCTGCGGTACAAATGTATATCAGCAAAAGAAAATTTACATTTACACATTATTTTATGTCAGTACTTATGGCCATCTTTGCAGCTTACCTTGCCGATAGTTTTTGCACTTACTTAATGTTAGCCGACAGCTTGAAAACAGGTGTTATAGGCGTATCTGCTTACTGTGCCCCACACATGATGGACGGCCTTGATACTTTTGGTAAGTACATTGCTAAACACCCATCTAAACTCATTTCTCTATTTTTCAGGGGAAAATAATGGGCATATTCACATCAATACTCAATTTTTTTACTAACCCGATTGCCGATCTAGCGGGGAGCTATCGTGAACGAAAGCGACTTGCGGCAGAGTCAGCAAAAATGCTTGTTGATGCCGAGATAAAATTAAAGATTTCTAAACTTGAAGCTAAGGCCAGACGATTTGAGCAAACTGCCAATAATGATGCTGATTACGATATGCAGGTATTAAAAAACCGCAATGAAAGCCTAATGGATAATTTTATTATCATTATTTTTTCAGCTCTACTGATAGCTCATTTCATATCAACACTACAACCCTATATTGCTAAGGGGTGGTTAGCTATGGGATACAGAGGGGCGCCTTGGTGGTTTGAATTTATTATCGTCGGCATAGCAGTCAGTACGCTCGGCTTAATGGGGCTCTTTAGAATCTTTTGGCGACAAAAGACAAGCAATAAAAAGCAGATAAAAAGTTCTACGCAATCTTAACAGTACAATACTAAACACCACTTTAAATACACCTTTAGAGTGGTGTAAAATAAGATAAAAGCACCTTTTCATAAATCATCGCAAAAGCCTCCTGCTCTAGATCCTTTTTTGTCTTTAAATGTCAAAAACATGACATTCAGATCATTTAACTAGATCGCTCGGATCCAACAAACATCAAGATATCACTCATTATCAATGTCAAAACCAATGTCAAAAACACACATTTTTGTTACGAAAGCGGCAGGCGAAGAGGAGTGAATTTTTGGCAGGTTTGAGCGTTGACGTCTTCTTACTCTAAGCTGGTCAGTAATGAGGTTGTTAAGCATTAACGTACTGTATACAATTACAGTATAAGAATAAGTGATGAGGTGAGTATGGCGAGAGTAAATTGTCCTAATTGTGAGGCTAAAGCGGTGATCACATCTCGTGAAACTCAATCGAGTCATGCTGCTCATTTGTATTGTGTCTGCACTAATACGAAAGAATGTGGCGCATCTTTTAGAATGACACTGGGCTTTGATCACTACATCAATCCACCATTAATGACCACAGCGCAAATGGCCAAACAACTGTTAAAGAACCTGCCCAGGGAACAGCAGTTAGAATTACTCGATTTGTAACAATCAAGTAATGCTAACGCGTAAATTTGGGTTTTTAGATATTCGCCGATAATTCATGAGCGGCTGCAACTTGCAGAAAATGAGAGCGATTTTTATATTGCGACGCGCCTTCTACTGCATCATCAATTTTTTTAATTAACAAATTAGGTAGAGTCACATTGACTTTATTGGCTTTCCCCATATAAGGCTCAACATCAATATCCACCAAGGCCCACACCCAACCTTGATAATCAAGATTATCAATATGTTGATCAACGCTTGTGGCTAAAGGCGGAAGCTCTCCTTGTTCGGCTAACAGCTCTAAATGCATGGTTAACGCTTCTTTAGCATTAATCAGCGCTTCTTCAAATGAATCACCGGCAGAGAAACAGCCTTCAACGTCAGGAAAAACCACCCCAAACGCTTCTGTATCTGATCCTTTTTCGATTGCTATCGGATATAACATAATATTTATAACAGTAATTTACAGTGTTAATTGACTGGAAAAGAGGGGCTTACAGCCCCGCTTGCTTCCTTATTGCCTTAACCAACCCTATTTTTAAATCCTTTTTAGGGTGAGGAACGGTTAGCGGTAGTTTTTTATCTGGATGTTTGAATTGATGGTGACTTCCTTTCACCCTCACTAGCACCCAACCTGCCGCTTGTAGTTCTTTAATTAACTCCCTGCTATTCACTGTATCCTCATGATTGTTTAACTTAGGGTTATTATAACCCCAAGTTAAACAAGACGCAATAAAATAACCCTGATAACTCTATTTTTTGTTAAACTGCTTTTGATATTCAGCAATCGACTGTGTTGCTTCATCAATACACTGTTGAATGATTTCTTTATCAGCATCGGTTAATTGAATTTGCGGGCTTTCGCCATCGCTTAACGTCTTTTTTGTGTCTATGAAAACTTGACTCATAGTGGCTTGGCCTTTGTTGGATTAAAAAACAGCATAGTGATCTTCTCTCCCATTTCTGCTGAAACAGGTAATTTACCCAGTTCGATTGAAGAAAGATAAACGCAAGTCACGCCCAATAAATCGGCCATATCTTTGAGGATCATTTCATTATCGACACGATACTGCCTTAGCTTTCGGCCCAACCGTGTCACTTGATATGTTTGCACAACACTTTCTGGAAAAATATCACTCATATTGTTAAGTCCTCTTTGTTACAGCCAAATATTTCAACTAATATTTCAAAAAATGATGATTCGATATCATCGGTGGCGTTCGCCGCCACTTCACTTACCCCACTCATTGAATACGCTCCCAACTAATCCCTTTGGCTATGATTTTTCTTTTTTTAACTGGATCTGCTTGAGTTCCCATTAATTCACAGAAAAAGTCGAGTGAATTAACGTAGGGCTTTACCCACCACTTAATGTGGGTCTTAACGATAGGTTTTAATCCTGGTCCAGACTTCTGAATTGCGCTCACAACTTCACTCCTTGTCTTTTCTGTCTTCTCTTGTCTAATAAATTATTTAATGTTGTTCTGCACAACTCGCGTTCTTGTGCATCCAGATGCGATAACCAAGCCTGAATCTCCGCGCGGCTGAACATATCAAGTTTATTTTTACAGCGGTGATACCGGGCTAAATGCTCTTCCTTTTGCTTTACCCACTCAGCTTCGTGATTAAAAGTGCTCATACATGCTCTCCGTGTCATTATGATATTGCTCGAAATTATCAGCCCAGTAATCAACATGACTGTCATCAGGCTGGTTTTCAGTAAAGCTGTTTTCGTATGATTGCAAATCAACGACTTCTTGTAGTTGCTCGAGTGCACGTCTATGTAAGTTAGGGGCCAGTGTTGACAGCCAAGCTTTAATATTACCCTCGCCACTATCTTTGGCTTGTTTCTGTTTTGACAACAAGTCCCACGCTTGACGGCGTAGCTCTTTATTCACTTCGCCTTGATTGGCAACATGATCATGATACTGCTGTAATGCTCTTAACTGCTCACCTTCGCGCCACCCATTTTGCTCACGCTCGCTAGCAATCTTGCGCTTCCTAGTTCTCACTATTTGATTGTTTTTAAAGCTAATTATGTATTTATTGGTTTCTACTGTTGAGCCTGCCAACAAGCGGTCTGTCATGAAGTCATCAAGGCCATACTTGCGGGCTGTCTCCCTCATCCTATCCTCTTGATTTTGTTGGGGCGTACAGTTATTGTCAGTACTCCAAGGGGCGCGACTGTCGTCGCTTTTAGAAGCAAGATCAAAAGCAACATCAACAGCTTGAGAGCTTGAAGTATCAGAAGGTGTGCGGCGAATTTGCCATCCCTCTAAGCGACTATAAATGGGGGTATGATTAAGACGCGACATCACGCCCATGATCTTAGAAACGTCTTCACCGTATTGGCTGACGGCTTCATTAACTACCTTAGCCAATACAATCGGTCTGTCGGCACGTTTGCATTCAATGCCGCCCATAGCCTCGACGTAGCTCTGCCAGTTAGGATTATCAGCAGCGGCACGGGCACGCTCTAAAATCTCGTCATGCTCAATTTCATCGCTAAGCCGCCTTAACTCACGCCAGATGGTCACAGAGGGGCCACCAACTTGTTGAAATTGTCGAATGTTCCACGTACTCGCCCAAGCCGCGACACCTTGCGCCCCATGCTCCCCCGAGGTTTCAGCTTCAAGATCATTATCGACATATTCCCCATCGATATTTTTTGCTATGTATTTAGCGATATAACCTGTTGCACTGCCTTCATCAGGATCGATGGTCTTAAAGTCAAAGCGAGCCTCTTCATTATTTATCAGCTCATCTTTATCATGCTGAATGGCATATTTACGAATTATTGCTCTACCTGCTTCAAGCTGTTCTGGTTTAAAAAACAGCAACATGTGCCAATGAGGGGTACCATCATGATGAGGCTCAACCACACGAAAGCCAAAAGGGGTGATCCCATCACGCTGTAACTTACTGCGAGTTTTTGACCATTGTTTGGTTAAATATTTTTGCGCTTGCTTAGGGTTGGTGCCTTGGTATTTTTTATTCGCTATCGCCTTACCTTTTTTTGTAACAGTAAAAGCGTGATAACGTGACGGGGTGGTAATAGTGTAAAACTCCCCGACATAGCCATTAGCCATGGCTAAATCTTCAAAGCCGCGCATGCGCACCATAAGCTCAACACGGCGATTTTTAGGGTTTGAAATAGAGGCTTTTACCGCTTCACTTAAAGTAAGGGTAAGTTCTTGCTCTTCATTTACCACTTGCATTTGCTCAAGCCAAAGCGCTTGCGCCTTCTTGCGAGCCTTAAAATCCAGCAAACATTGATAGCTCACATAAGGTGATACGCCCTTGCGCACCTTACCGACAATAATAGCGATATGCTCAAGGTATTGACGGTAGGCGCGCTCTAACTTTCTTGCCCACCATTTATCATCAATAAGTCGCACAATAATTTTACTGATTGCATCGTACATGGCAGGATCCTTGTCAAACTCTCCTGCTTGCTTGCGGCTTTCGTAATTTTTGAAACTGGGTAAGGCGGGGGTAAAGCCCCACATGTCGGCGGGCGTTTTCACATTATTGATTAACTCTCTTGCATCGACGCTTTCACCATCATGCGGTGTCATGTTTTCAAGCAAAGTGGCACAACGTGCAGACCACTCTTTACTAACAGCTATGCGGCGATCTTCGGTATTAATCAGTTGAATAGGCAGAGGGAATTGATTTAAAACAGGTTGAAGTATTTTTATCTGTTTGCGTAGCCAAATATTTGCACTGCTAGTTTTGCTTTTAGGGCTATGTTGATACTTTACACGGCGGTTGACCCACTGTTTAAAAAAGTAATTGGCAATATGTTCGGGCACCTCGTTCAATTGAGTGCGTGCCCAAGCTAAATCGTTTTTATCATGCTCGGTAATAAAAAGCGCCGAGAGTAACCCCTCGGCGTGCATAGTGAGTTTTATAGAGTTGTCTTGCTCTTCTGATTTTAACCATTGCAAAAAACACTTCTGCTCTTCAAAAGCAACCTCACTTGCAGACAACTGACTTAAATCCATCAAAGCCCCGCTATATTAAAATGAGCTTTGGCTTTTTCAATAAAGCGGCGAATACCTTGTGCAAGTAGCTGCTCACCATTGCCCAAAGCTTGCCAATATAAGCATTCAATTGCACCTAGTTGATTTGATAAGCGCATTTCAACTGGGCGTGAAAATGATGAGTTTTGACTAAGCGTTATCACTGACTTTTTATAACTGCGAAAGTGACGCTGCAAATGCAGATAAGCGGGGGAATGCTTGTTCTTTTTTTTTGCCATATCAAACCACCTTTGCTGAAATTGGGGTTAACTGAAAAAGATCTCTAAATTCAACCATGCGTGATAAAAGATGATGAGCAACGGGGAGTTCCAAGGCTTCAGCGGTGGCGTGTAATGTTTCGAGCGTGTTCTCAATCACTAATACTGATAGCTGGTTTTTATCAGTATTAAACGTTTTAATTAATTGATTGGCTTGTTGTAATAGCGCATCAGATATTGATACACTTTGGGGTGTCGATGGAGTCATAACTTTCCTTAGTTAAAATGATTAATTCGATAGGGCCATTACCTGTACCAGAGGAAATGGCTTTTTTATTGCACTTTTTTTATGGCTTCTACCCCATTGGCTTGTAATGCTGTGGTTTCAAATTGACTGATTAACGCCGCCGTTGCTTGAGTAACATCATTCAACTCACTCGTTAGGCTTTCGTTCTCTTCATCAATAACCTTATTCGCTGCACTGTCTTGTCTAAACTGATCACGAGTCATAGCCAGTGCATTAAAACTTTTACTGACATCAAACATGGCAATAATGGCGCCGCGAATGGCTTCTCGCTGTTCAGTATCAAACTGCTCAAACGAATAATTGATAAAAGTGGCGGGTTTTAACTTGGCACCAAATAACACCATGCTTTTTTGCTGGCGGTTAAGTTGGTTATAACGATGGCCTACACTACTACTACCTAACTTGGCTCGTATTCGGGCAATCGCTATTTGTCCAGCGTTTGATGATTGGCTTTTCGCTTTTATTGACTGCTCACAATTAACCGGCATAACTTAAGCTCCCTTCGCTGCTTGCATAATGTCCCAATCTTTTTTGGCTTCAAGTCGTTGCTTATCAATAAAGGCCGCCAAGTCATCAATGTGCACAAAGCTAGGCGCCTTACTTGACTCTCTTAATTTGAAGGTGGGAACGGGTAAGCCATGTACTTTGGCTTTCTGCTCTGCTGTTTTAGCAGCAAGGTTAAAATGTTCTTCGCAGACTTTGGCAAGTTCAATCACTGGAGTTTCATAACGTGCAAGCAATGCATAGGCAGTATTCATAATAAAAAGTCCTTTAATGAGTGTGGGCAACGGCGTGAAGTTCAGCCCAGCGTTTAGGGCCCAGCGCGATGTAAGATTGGATTTCACTGGCTCGCCAAACGGCGCGATAGCCATCAGCTTTAGTGTTAGCTGGAAATAGGTCTTTACTCATTTGAGTGTAAATAGTGACTTTCTTTAACTTGGTACGCTGCATCACTTCCTCTAATCCAAGAAAACTATCCTGTTTAGCGAGCTCAGCAATAGATAACAATTGCGCTGCGAGTGTTTTCAGCACCATATTGACCGTCTCTGTTTCTGTTGTATTCGTCATTTTTCTTCCTTGTTGAGATGAATTGTCGGGTTCAGATTAAAAACCAAAAGTGTTAACATTGGCTATGATAAGAGCCTTTTCGCTCATAAAGACTTTAATGCAGTGCCTTTATTTTAAAAAGCACTAACATTAATACTTTTGCCAAATAATAGTACGGAGATTAATACCTTGTCAACATCTCTTGGGGATAAAGTAAAAAAAATAAGAAAGAATGATGGGTTAACTCAACTCAAATTCTGTGAAAAAGTTGATATGAAATTAGGCACCCTAAAGGGGTATGAGTTAAATCAAAGCGAGGTAAGTAGCCTCTCTTTAATAAAAATAGGATCTCATCCTGATTACAAAAAATACGCTTTATGGTTAATTTCAGACTCTACAGATCCAGAAAACGGTCAAATAGCTCCCGGTGATTTGGAGCCTGAACAAACAAAAAAAGCAGCACAGTTAAAGCAAGAAGAATACGAAGCCCAAGCCGCTAAGGTCATTACAGATGCATTGATGATGTTCTGTTATCTCGATTGGTTTACTGCTCACACAGATAAAATGGAATTTGATGATTGTGCTAAATTGCTACTTAAAGATTTGCAGCCAGTGATCAACCAACGATTTGACACTGACCAAAAAATCCAAGCCATAAAATCCGCATAAAAAAACCCGCTAAATAGCGGGTTTCTTGTTAACTCTTTCTGCGTCAGTTGATCACTTCTAGCCTTGGCTTTCTATGAATTGCTAATTCTGGCTTAGGGATAACGTTGTGAGTCTGGCAATTCCTAAAATAACCAACGCAGCTTTTTATTGATGCTTGTGTGGCGTCAAACTTAGCCGTTCCTTTCAAGGTTACTTGGTCTTTACCTAGATTGTAAGCCAGATCGTGCGCTATTTTTGCTCGGCCATCGATAAATGTAATATGCTCAGCACGTTCCTTTTCTTGTTGTTCTGAATATCGACAAACAAAAATAGATAAAAAGCTGCTGATACTGATTAAAAAAAACATAAAGCTTAAATTATTCATATATTTTTATCCTTTTATCCCTAATATGTTTAACAGGGTAAGCCACAATCAACCCCAATGTTATTATATTCATGATTGGTATTAAGACTTGGTAAACATTATTAAACTCAGTGATATCTAACACACCGTACAAAACAAGTTCAATGACAAATAAAAGCTCAAATAATAAGCTTAATCTTAGGCAATAGATAGCCACTTTAGAAAAGCTGCAACGTCTTATTTTATGTAACACAAACAAGGTGATCATAAATAAAAATTCAATCATAAACATCATGAAAAAAAACAGTTGTCGCCGTGCCATCACTTCCATATCGAACGCCAAAATATAACGACCCACCCCCCATGAAGTAAAATGAAAAAATAGCACAGTAAACGCACATAAAAAGGATGAATGCAGTAAAGCATCGCTCTGAGTTTTAATGTCCGTTTTACCGCCAAAAAATAACACCTTTGCCCGTTGGTAACTCAAATAAACAATTAGCAATACTGTCGCGGCTTCTAACTCCTCGAACTACCCAGTCAATTCCATATAAAAAATCATTCATAATCAACCCTGAATAAAAATGAAAACTTAAAGAGGTGGAATTACACCACCTGCACCACCACCACCTTGGGGCGAAATATCATCGGATAATGCCGCGACACTTAAATAAGCCTTTACGCCTTCAACATTTTCACTCGGTAGCCGAGTTCCGCCACTCATTACTTTCGCCTTTGACGCTAAATCTAATGCTTCTTGACTAATAGTGGCGCTTTCTGTGCGCAATGCTTTCTGGGGTGTTTCTGATTGATTGGTTTGGCTATGCTTCACTTGGGTTTCAGAGGTTTGATAACTACTAACTAGGTTATTGCTATTATTATTAACATTCATGTTTAAAATGATCCCTTACATTAAAACTGTAACTAATTACAACATATTATAAACACGGTTTAGTGTACTGTATGTAACCACAGCATTAAATAAAAAAACAAGCCATCTCCCAAAAAAGTCCTACTAAAGTTGCATTTTTATTACCTTTTAGTGTTACTAAACATATTTACTTATTTTAAAATGCTTAAATTCAACTAGATAAGGATATATGATGTTAGAAAAAGACGTTAATAGAAAAGTCAGCATATTGCTGATTATTGGAATTGTATGCCTACCCATCGTTTTCGCGTGGTTTACATTAAAAGATGGGTACTCAAAACGAGCCAGAGGGATTTCGTTTGTCTGGTTGGTCGTATCACTTATTCTGACCATGGGTAATTCAAACGAAAGTAGCAATTTGGCAAAGGAAAGTTCAATGCAAGCTCAAGAGAAAAACTTATCTTTATCTGATTTTTCAGATTGCCAATTAGCAGATCACATGTATATAAACTCAACACCATTTTTAAACGAATTGATTCAGTTTTTAGATACAACAAACCCTGCAACCAAGCAAGATTTTTTTAACTGGGATGAAAACACCAATTTCACAAAACGCTATAATGACCATCTTGGCCAATACCCTCTAATTGGTGCAGGAATGGAAAATTATACTAGATCAAGACTCATGGTTACTGACTACATGTACCAAATAAATAAACTACCATTGAAAATAGCAACATTTCTTGAAGATAAAAATGAACAATACAAAAAGGAAGAAATCGAACCTCTACTGACTAAAATAAATTTAGCAGCAAAAACAACTTCTAGCTACTGCTCTAACAAACTATAATAAAAAAGGGTACCGAAATTTTAACGGTACCCTTATGTACTTCTTTAACCCCCTAAGACTAGGCAATGAGGCTTAAGAAGGTTTCTGAATACCTTCGTTGTATTGATACCCAACACTTAAAAACCAATTATTACTGTTCCATTGTTCATTACCTGATAAATGTCCATTATCCATCCACTCCATTGATAAGAGGTGTTCTTTTACAGGCTCTGTTGGTGTCTGAAATTGCTTGTATGTTTCTATGTCAAATTTACCAATATGAATGATTTCAGAAACCTTGATTAACTCAATAAAATCATCGAAAGCAGCCCCTTCTTCTACTGGGTTTCCTTGATGATCAATATTGTGATGATAATGCACATAGTAGTTAGTTGTGAAGGTCACCGTTAAGGTATCCTTTTCCCTATAACCACTCAAAATTGGAATGATTGTAAAATATTCAATCTCTTTGTTTTCTAACCTTATATCAACAAGTAAGCCAACATAAACCTTATTATTTGAAAGTGTAATAAGTATTGTCCTATACTCATCTCCACAATCTGCTAAGAATTTCTCTATATCTGAAAAGTACTCATCTCTCAGTTTTTTGAACATACCCGTTTTATCTGTGAAAAAATTATTTACTTTCGCACACAGAAGCGATAAAGGTACAGCTAGAAGTGCACCAATAATTATTTTTACTTGCCAATAATCCCTAACTGTAAAATGTTCATCTTGAGTAAAGATGAAGTTTTCTATTGAATAAGGAGTAAATCTTAAAAGCCAAGAAGCCCAGTTGAAATGATCAATAAAAAAAGCAAATATTATCCCTATAAAAATGAATGCAGTACCTACCGCGCCACATCGAAAATAGTATCGTTGAGCTTCCTCTCTTCTAGACTTAAACCTTGTTTTTTTTGAATTATGTACAAAAAAATATCCTGATATCAGGATAAATATAACAATTAAGGCCCCCATGAAAATTCCTTTTAGGTTCTCCTATTTACACCTTCAAATCTTTAAATCTCTCTATTTTTTCCATAATAATTTTGCGATTCCCTGCGTTTGATAAATCCAATGAGAATTCACCGTCAGCCGTTAACTTTTCAAACGTTGTTTGAGCGCGAACTTCTTTATCTTTACGCTTCTTTTTAGCAAAATACTGTTCAAATAACATTATGAGCTCCTTATTAAACAACTTCCTACATGTAAAGCCAGCTTACATTGAGTATAGCTAACAATCAACACAGTATAAAAATACGTACTATTTTCATACTAAAATAACCTATTTAAGAGAAGCCGCCTCCTCATGAAAAGGGGTACCGAAAAATTAATGACATTTTAACGGTACCCCTATAAGCCCCCTTAAACCTTTGAAAGCCAGTAAAAGCATTAAAATCCATCCAATCCAGCATGGGCGCAACGGAAAGCGTCCTATCAATGGTTTTTTCTTTACTTTTCATGACTTACCTTAAAAATACTGCTTTACAATTAACGAAAACTGCCTATAAATACTGATAGTTTTTGCCAAGTTGATGAAAAATAACTTTATGGTCATCAAACCGCTCAACACAGTCAATAACCGATAAAACGGTTAATACTGACCACTGTGGCACAGTTATCATTAAAAAATCTGGCCGAATTATACAGGCTGGCAAGTCAAATCACCAAAAAATCAACCAGAGTGAATAATGCAATGAAATTGACTTTATATATTTGCCTTGATCACTCAAGTACAAAAACCTAATGTGATTTTTTAAATGTCTTTATCAATATGAAATAAAAAATAGTTTCTTTTCACCCACTAAATGAATCCTTATTACAAAATTAAAAGTTCAAAAACACCAATAACGCAATATACTGTTTTAATAATGCAAAAATCACCTTATTTAATTGAGTTCGTTATAATATTTGACGAGAAGACTTCCAAAGTTTCACCACACAATAAGTAGAAACAACACATTCTCAACTAGCTACTTGCTGTTATCTACTCATTAATAGTCAATGTAAGAAAAGTGACATATTTCACATTTTAATGATTACCACTATTGCGCTAATCAAATGTAACCATTATGTTGATTTATGTTGGGATTGAATGTCTAATTGTATATTTTGTATCAACAGGGCTTATTTGGTATCAATTTTCACTCAATTAGCGAATCAATAGCACAGACTAAGGCATATTGAGTCGCACTGAGGTTACACCAAACTACCTATTGCGATCTTGAGTATCAATGCTCGCCATTTATTTGATTTAGGGCAGTCACTTTTAGGGCCAATTTACATAGGAGATAAACATGTTTCGTTCGGCTCACCTTTGCATACTCTTAACCAGCCTAACTTTAATGGTCATTCTCTCTTTTCTCTTCCTTGAAAAAAATACCACCGAAATCATTACAAGTATTTTTCAAAAGCTACAACAAGAAAACCAGCAACCTTATCTATCAATGATCTTTTTAACCGCGATATTAAGTCTCAATGTCATTTTACCCGTTCCCGACAGCTTAGCATCCGTTATTGCAACAAGTCACTTTAATCAATTTTTAGCCCCCACAATGATATGCTTGGGGCTCACCATCAGCGCCTTTTTTGGCTATTGGCTTGGCGGCTCACTTAAAAAAATAACCTTTCAGCCCAGTCCCAATTATCAAGCGACAGATAAAACACAAAGAGGTACTCATCATGCTTCAATCATTTTGCTTATTTTATTTCGTGCTATTCCTGTCCTAGCAGAACTCTCTGTCATCACCGCAGGGATCATAAAACTGCCTTTTAAACAATTTATATGGATCATGAGCTTAAGTAATATAGGATTAGCCATAGCCTACTATCAATTAGGTGTATTAGCCTCAAGTAGTCATTCAATTTTATTCTTAATCATTGCTGGTGCCATTTTACCAGGCTGCGCCATTGCTATACAAAGCAGTTTCTACGTAATAAAAAGTGTATTGCAATATCAAAGAAAAAGAGGGGCCGTCAATCAGATGAACAGAGCCCCCCATACTGCAAAGAAAACCTCTTCAATACAAAGTTCACGCGCACCTAAAGCCAGTTATCCTATTTTCTTTATGGAGTATTTATGGTCAACCCACTCCAATAATCATTCACCATTGCTAGCCTTTTTAAATACTCAAGATAATCATTCTCCTTTTTGCTGCGTGATTGAAACAAGTGTCCTTAAAAAACATCCTCATTTAATTGAAAAAATCCAAGATTTTTTCAATTTCCATTCACACTTAAATCTTCTTTGTTACCCCATCATCACTGAGGCGTCCCCAACAGAAATAATCAAAGAGCTCGCTCCCTTTTTTAAAGCAAAAGAAATCAATAAAACCACTTTATTCTTTGCCATTGGCACTGAAAACATCTTTAGTGCACTCAATCTAACACTAGATAGGGAGCACCTTAAGCCTCCCATAGTGCCTATACCGTCGACGTTATCGGCACAAGCTTATACCAGTATCATTAATGACAATACCTTCATTCAAGCGGTTTCGCACAAAGTGTCTGAAAACGCCATACCACCATTAGCAATTTTTAATGATTTTAATTTATTAACCCCCATTCAAGAAAAAGAGCACTTGCGAGGACTGGTATTAATCATCAAAGTCGCACTGCTCAAAGATGCTCAGTTTTTTAATTGGATTGAAAGAAATCTCAACACACTGCTTATCGCCCAGCCCAATGAAACCCAATATGCCATTTCACGATGCACGCAACTCATCCTTCAACATATCAAGAGTTCATCACGTTTTTATCATCAAGAGGAAACCAGCCAACTAGAATATGGACAATGGAGTCATCAAGCCATCTCAAATTGGCTAACACTCCCGTTAGATCATGCTGAAGTTATCGCAACGGGGATCCTATTAGACGCCTATTATTCCAGTTATATTGGCTTGCTCAGTGAAGAATATACTTTAAGGATCGTAAATTTATTCAATAAATTAGGGATAACGTCATGGTATTCAAAGCTAAAGAATAAACAAAAAAATAAAAGTATTATCGAAACATTAGCCGTTGAGCCTTTATCAGACTTATCCATTCCTTTATTAACCACAATCGGATACAGTAAAACAGTTCACGGTATTAAACTGAATGTAATAGAAAAAGTACTTAACGCTTTATCTAACAATGAAGATCAAATAACACAACTACCTCTAAGAAAGGTGTTCATCTCTTAAAGGTAATAGTGAGAAGAGAGCATTCTGCCCTCTTCTAAAAATAATGAGACGAGATACAGCGCAAAGTCCCATGATAAATGAACCCTATTATTTGAAAATGAAGTCGAATAATCATAGTTAAAGACACAAGAATGCAAGGAGCTACGATGGTTTCATCAAATAAAAAAGCAATTAAACAATTAACACAACAACTCACAGAAACATTGAATATCGAGCAAACTCATTGGTTTTATGACGTCATAGGTCAAATACAAGCCACGCTTCCAAATAATACAGCAATACAACTAGCTAAGTTATGGAGCAAAGCCAGTAGTCAAATATCCCATTACCTCGATAAAGCCCCCATACAATATAAGACAACCACTTGGGAATGCGATCATTTGGCACGCTTTTTACTTTTTACTCATACATTATCTTGCTGCCATGAACTTCAAAGAAAAGAATTATGTGAATTATGCTTTCACTTTGCAGATGATTTAGAAGCCATATCCATTGTAAAAGGCTTACATCTCGCCGATACTGAAGGGAAATTAGTCCAACAATTTATTCAATTAAGCCATACTAACTACCCACCGCTATTTTCTGCTATTGCACTCAAACATCCTTGGCCAGCCGCTTACTTTAGTACTGAAGAATTTAATCAACTCGTCTTAAAAGCTTTATTTCTTGATTTAGATGCCTCTGAAATCATAGATCTCAAAAAAAGACAAAATCCAGCATTATCAATCTTAGCCGCAGACTTATTGCGCGACCGTCTATCAAGTAAACGTCAACCACCCCAAGCAATCTTATCCGTCATTAACCCTCAACATCTAAATATCAATGATAAGACCTTAATCAATCGTTTTTGTTTAGAAGGGATCCCAGCCTAAAATGTTTTTCTAATAAAACAACACCACAATCAGGCTAACGCATATCAATATTATATATGCCAAATTCGTTCAGAAAATTGAATGAGATTAAGGATAATCTGAGCCGATTGAGGTCCCCAACCTAGATCCCTGAACCTGTTACCAAAAACGAATAATATTGGATTAATAATATTTCGCGCTATATTATTCAGCGAAATATCACTCCAGAAGCTAAAATAAACAACAAGAATAAAAGATTGTTTAAACCATTTGCAGCCCACCATGATCCCGTAGGAAAGAAGGAAGCGAGCATGCCCCCATTTTACCGCATCACTTATCTTCTCAACTTAATATTAAAATCGAGTTTATTGCTATTATCTTACCTACTATTTTTTAGTCCTCCGCTCCTTGCAAACGCATTAAACCCTAAAAAAGAGATAAACATCAATAAACCTGCTAATCATTACGAAACTTACGGTGTACATAATAATCTCGGCTGTAATAAAGATAATGCATACTGCCTCGCTCCTCGTTCTAGAAATGCGCCTAGCAACCCTGTTCTTCCATTAGAATGGATCAGTGACTGGGTTATGTTTAGAGTGAAAAAAGGTTACAAAGATAATCCTCCACCTTACACAAACCCACCTTCAACATTGGATCCTGAAGATTACAGTGTTTCCTATGGAACCACTTTCTATGACGCTAACTACTTGCCACTACATGGGGACGGAATTGGCGCCATGATGGTGCATTATGATAAATACTGCTTACCTATTTTTCCCATTGCAGATAATAATTACACATGCAGCTTTATTTCCTTAGGTAACAAAACCTACTTTCTAACCTATCAACATAATAGACCTAAATACATGCCTGCTTGTTGTTTATTCTCCTCCAATCATCACGCAATGCGTCCCGATTTTGTCAAACATTTAAACTATGATTTTTTACGCAGCAAGCAACTTAATCATTCAGTTTTGGTGTATTCAAGACAACAGTTAACCATGCATGGACAAGTACTTTTTGGATTCGCCTTTAACAAAGCGGTCTCACCCGACGCATTTAACATGCCAGGATACCAGCACCCTCACTCCTACTTTTTCTCGGGCGACTTTAATACTGCGAACGCTCCCATAGTCAGTCAGAACTACACCAGTTTTAGAACCGAGAAACCCGATCCAGAACACACCTGGGAACGTGTATCTAGGATGTGTCCAGTCACGCCTAAGCCTTGCCAGCTTTTTAATTATTCAAGTTTGTTAAAAACAGATGAAAATCAATTAAAAATACTGCCAGCAGGTTCTGGCTGGGACAAAATTAAATCCGAAACTAATTGATGCTAATTATTAATAAGGATCTCTATTGTTGTGGACGCTTTCATTCAAAAAGTCCTTACTTGCTGTTTTGATTCTCATCATAAAGTCGCACATTAATTGTTCTAAAACATAGATAAAATGCAACATAAACCTGACTTAAAAAAGCCATGTAAAGGGATAAATTATGAATAAAATTATTGTTTATTTAGCGCTTGCCATCATTATTGTTTGTGTTTTATCACTGATTTTCTCCCCTCAACATTCTACACAAACCACCTCAAATACCCCCAGCCCCTTTCCCAATAACGCACCTCATTCATCAGAAGGCGCAATGACCAACTTCAATCAATATATCCCCCTGATACTTCAAGATGCCTGTTTTCGAAATGCGTAAAAATGCCTCATTCAAGGCGTGCTCTTTTTAAAGATAAAGGGAACGAAACGCTTAACATCAAATGAGATAACGCAAGGTAGAAGTCGGTGCTTTTATACTGTGTTATTAAGCATCGGCTTAACCGGCTTAAAATGACTAGCCTCAATGTTCAAGCTGACCATTAAAAAGTCATCTTCTATTGGAGCATATCCCTCTCCTCAAAATAATGTTAACATAATTGTAACGCTATATTTTTACGATAAAAATTAAATCAATCGCATCAAGGAGTCAGATTTTGATTGAAGCAATCATCACTCTAATCACCACAACAGCCTTATTACTCGGCTCTCCAGGTCCTGCACCACTTGCGTTAGCCGCAACTGGCGCGACACATGGCATTAAGAAAGGCACGCCCTTTTTAATCGGTATTCTACTGGGTTTATCCTTTGCCATTGTTGGAGCCACTTTGGGACTCACCACACTTTTTTCTTACTGGCCTGAACTACAATGGAGCATGCAATTACTTAGCGCCTTCTACCTTACTTATGTTGCCTTTAAAATTGCCACTGCACCAATCACCTCACCACTTAACACGACAAAGGAGTCGACACCTTTATTAAGTGACGGGTTTATTTTAAACCTGCTCAATCCAAAAGCTTATGTTGCATTTTTGGCTATTTTCTCCCAGTTCATTCTCCCCTTCTCCAATGAGGCTCATTCCTATATCGCCACGGGCATCGTCTGCTTAATAGTCGCAGCGATTGTCGATACATTATGGTTATGCTTTGGCGGGCTGTTACGTCCTCTTTTTAGTCACCCTATACAAGCAAGAATATTAAGAGTCACTTTTGCTATTCTCATGATACTTACCGTTATTTGGACCTTCATAACCTAATAAACCTGAAGTGAAGGTAAAAAGAAATGCGACTCAATTCATTTTATTGACATATTCTATCTTCATATCACCTTTATTAAATAATGCATATTGAATTTAAAATATGCTCTAATGCCTCATATAACACTCTCTCTTTGGCCCTATATGGAATTACAAAAAACCATCACTCTCTGCCTATTTAGTGTATATTTGCTATCAGTGACGCCACTAATGTCATATGCCAACCCCGCTATAAAGGCACCACACACCAACACGACACTCACGCAGCATTCAATCGACGTACAAGTAATGCAAAAACTACTCGCCCTTGAAAACCAATATGGCGGCCGCATTGGTCTGTCTTTAATGAATACTCAGAATAATAGTGCTATTCATTACCGTGCCTCTGAACGTTTTCCATTAGCCAGTACCTTCAAAGTCATGGCAGTCGCGGCCATGTTAAAAGAAAGTGAGTCTCAGCCTCAATTATTAGCAAAAAAGATTGCCTATACAGAACAAGAAGTGAAAGATTCTGGCTATGCGCCTATCACCTCGAAACATTTAAAAACAGGGATGACCATTGAGGCTTTATGCGCCGCAGCGCTTCAATTTAGTGATAACGCTGCAGTAAATTTATTGATGCAACAACTGGGCGGCCCTGATGAGGTGACCGCATTTGCACGTCATATAGGAGACACACAATTTAATCTCACTCGCTGGGAGCCACAACTTAATCTTGTCTACCCAGGAGAAACGCAAGACACAACAACGCCCAATGCTATGTCCTTAAGCCTGCAAAAATTAGTCTTAGGTGATATATTGCAAAAACCACAAAGAGATAAACTCAAAAACTGGCTCATTAATAATACAACAGGCGACACAAAAATTCGTGCCATGGTACCAAGCACTTGGATCATTGGTGACAAAACCGGTAGCGGTCGTTTTGGCGCCACGAATGACATTGCAGTACTCTGGCCACCTAAATATAACCCTTTCATACTCAGTGTATATTATGTACAACAAGACATTGATGCTAAAAACAACAACAAGATAATACGAGAAGTGACCCGCAGCTTACTCGATATTATCAATATCAATGAGGAAAACAGTAAATGAACACTTTATCGTCTCAATGGGGAGCAAAAGAAAAAAGCGCTTGGTTAGCAACACAAACAATAAAACGTGCATACCGTGAGCAGGTCATCAATCAAATTCATGCACTGGACAAGCAATTCACCATCAAACAATATGGTGCACTATCCTATGATGCAAACCGGTATCCACTTTATGTGGTAACCAGTCCCCATTGGCATAAAGACAAGCCAATATTACTCATAACCGGTGGTGTTCACGGCTACGAAACCAGTGGAGTACATGGCGCCCTTAGTTTTCTCAAGCAAAAAACCCTCGATTATAGTCAAGAGTTTAATATCATTGTCGCCCCTTGTATTAGTCCATGGGGGTACGAAACCATTAATCGATGGAATCCTTTTGCCGTTGACCCTAACCGTTCATTCTATCCCGTCGACAACAAACAGGGCATTAACCATGAAGCCGAAGAGTCCCGTTTATTCATGCAATACTTAGCTGGTATTGAACAACCCATTCTGATGCACATTGATTTACATGAAACAACAAACACAGACAACACAGTATTTAGGCCTGCGCTTGCGGCAAGGGATGGCAAACCCCAAAAAACATGGAATATCCCTGATGGTTTTTACTTAGTCGGCGACAGTAATAACCCTCAAGATGCTTTTCAAAAAGCAATCATTGATAGGGTGCAACAGGTCACTCATATTGCACCTGCAGATAATGAAAACAAACTAATTGGTGAACCACTGTCACAATGGGGTGTCATCAATTACCCCACTCAAGCATTAGGACTGTGCAGTGGCGTAACAAACGCTAAATACACCTCCACCACAGAGGTTTATCCCGACAGCCCAAACGTCACCGATGCCCTATGTGTTAAAGCACAAGTCGCGGCCATTACCGCCGGCATAGATTATCTTATCGAACATGAGGTAAAGTGATTAAAGAAACAAATACCATCAAGATATGACAAAATGAAGACTTGATGGTATCACGGGTATAAAAAGCATAGCCTCTTTAATCTAGGCATACCGCCACTCTTGGCGTCAATTTAGTCACTAATTCATAAGCAATAGTGCCAATATGTTCAGCCACCACCTCAACAGGTAGCTCAGCCCCCCATAATACCGCTTCATCGCCAACTTGATCCCTAGCATCAATGCCTAAATCAACACTGAGCATATCCATTGATACCCGCCCGACAATGGGCACTAATCGTCCATTAATCCAAACTGGCGTTCCCTCTGGAGCATTTCTAGGATAACCATCACCATAGCCAATGGCCACGATCCCTAATCGAGTATCTTTCTTAGCCTGCCAATGACTGCCATACCCCACCGGCTCACCTGCTTTATGCGTGCGCACAGCAATCAATCTAGAAACCAAATCCATTGCAGGAAGCAAACCATGATTACGGCCTAAATCACCTGTCACTGGTGACACACCATACAAAGCTATCCCCGCTCGAACCCAATCGGCTTGGGTTTCTTTCCAATAAAGCGTCCCCGCAGAGTTCGCCAAGCTACGATGTCCGGGTAAATCACGAGTGAGTCCAGAAAACATTTCAAACTGAGCCGATGTCATCGGATTATCAGGCTCATCAGCACAGGCAAAGTGTGTCATTAAATGAACAGGTTTTGCTACATTTTCACATTGCATTAAACGCTCATATATTAAGCCAAACTCTTCTGGCATAAAACCTAATCTATGCATGCCTGAATCAATTTTTAACCAAACCTGTACAGGCGAAGGAAGCATCACTTGTTCTAGCATATCCAGTTGAGAACTGTGATGAACAACCGTTTCAATATCATGCTCAATGAGCTTATAAAGATCTTCTGTTCGAAATACACCTTCAAGCAGTAATAATTTCGCTTTAACACCGCCAGAACGAAGGACTAGCGCTTCTTCAAGACGCGCTAAACCAAAACCATCTGCTGTGTCTAGACAATTTGCAACATTCAGTAATCCATGCCCATATCCATTGGCTTTAACCACAGCCATAACCTGACTGTTAGGTGCTATTTCACACAACCTTTTCATGTTATGTTGTAAAGCAGAACGACTAATTTCAGCGCGTGGAAAAGGTTTCAAACGATCACCTAATTTTTATCTTTTAATTATAAGTTAGCACTATGCATCTATACCCGTGATACATTCGAGTCTCTTCGTATCGATGACATACTTTAACCCAAGGAAGATGCATGAATATTGAATGAAGAACGAAACTAATCTTCTTCAAATTGTGGCCCCGCATAATTATCAAATCTTGAAAATTGCCCTTGAAACGTCAAACGCACTCGCCCAATGGGGCCATTACGTTGTTTACCAATAATAATTTCTGCTGTACCTTTATCTTCAGAATCATCATTATACACTTCGTCTCGATAGATAAACATAATTAAGTCTGCATCTTGCTCAATCGCGCCTGATTCACGTAAGTCAGAGTTGACGGGGCGCTTATCAGCACGTTGCTCCAATGAGCGGTTAAGCTGAGACAATGCAATCACTGGAATTTCCAATTCTTTGGCTAATGCTTTCAATGAACGAGAAATTTCTGAAATCTCTAAGGTACGATTATCTTTCAATGCGGGAACTTGCATCAATTGCAAATAATCAATCATGATCATCGACAAGCCTCCATACTCACGCGCAACACGCCGCGCACGACTTCTGACTTCTGTCGGCGTTAAACCTGAACTATCATCAATATACATTTTGCCTTGATCAAGCATGATCCCCATAGTGGATGATACACGAGCCCAATCATCATCGTCGAGTTGGCCTGTACGAATTTTGGTTTGATCCACTCGGCCAAGCGATGCCAACATACGCATCATAATTTGCTCCGAAGGCATCTCTAAACTAAAAATCAGTACAGGTTTATCTTCATGCAGTGCTGCTTGCTCACATAAGTTCATTGCAAAAGTGGTCTTTCCCATCGAAGGACGCGCCGCAACAATCACAAGATCCCCAGATTGAAAACCTGCAGTCATACCATCAAGATCACCAAAGCCACTCGATACCCCTGTCACCCCACTAGTAGGGTTATTGTATAACTCTTCTATTTTGTCGACAGTTTTCTCTAAAATAGTTTTAATGCCTTCAGGACCTTCATTGGCATTAGCTCTTTGCTCAGCAATTTTAAAAACCTTGGTTTCAGCTAAATCAAGCAGCTCTCCAGAATTACGGCCTTCTGGATTAAATCCAGCATCCGCTATCTCATTTGCCACTTTAATCATATCTCTAACAACGGCTCTTTCCCTGACAATATCAGCATAAGAGTGAATATTACCTGCACTAGGAGTATTCTTAGCAATTTCACCTATATAGGCAAAACCACCGACATCCTCTAACAAGTCTTCTAATTCCAACTGCTCTGCAACTGTAATTAAATCAATAGGCTGACCCGCACTCACTAAGGCTTCCATTGCGCCAAAAATCATTCCATGAGCACGAGAGTAAAAATCCTCTTTGACTATCGCTTCAGCCACTTTATCCCATGCATCAGCATCAAGCATAAGCCCACCTAATACCGATTGTTCAGCTTCAATCGAATGGGGTGGCATCTTTAATGCGTCCATTTGTAGATCGCGAATAGGGGCTTTTGCCTTAAAGGCACCTTGTTGTGACATTGATTCTCCAAAATACAGCAAACATGCAAAACATGATGTAATAAGCGCTTAAAAACGATAAATTATAGGCAATATTTCATGACTAAATACCATGGGAACAATCGATATTGGAATGAAAAATACAGGCTCCAACTCAGCAATATTGCCTCTGTAGCGCATTAAGCAGCTGCTATTGTACAGCCTGTTGGCTCGGCGCCCAAGGCTTAAGTTAATATAGCGGTTTTTAAGTTCAAGAAAATTTATCGAAAAAAGCATTAAAGGAAGATAAAGAAGAATAAAATAAGTGATTAACAATATAAACAAAAGCTGACGCCTTGAGGTTGAGAATTCAGCCTCAAGTACGACACAAAATTATGTTCATCAATTGATCACAGAAGGCTAGCTTACATTCAGTTCAAATTGACTTTGATGAGATTGAGCCCAGCGCAATAATTCCACACGATTGCGAGATTGAGTTTTTCTAAAAATAGAAGAAATATGAGCTTTAACGGTATGCTCACTAATACATAGTCGATGCGCTATTTCTTTATTTCTCGCCCCACTTGACACTAAATGAATGATCGTTCTCTCTCTGCTTGTTAACATTTGAAGCATCACAACCGTATCTTGTAATGCATTTTGTCCGCCATCAAGTCGCCGTATGAGTTGACTGAAAGTTTGACTCAATAACACTCTATCAAACCAAAGCTCACCTTCAAGCATTTTTCTCAGTGCACTTAATAATAAATCCATTCCCTGATCAGCATACAAGATGCCTTTTATTCCCAATAACAATGCAGATTCAGCTTCTATCGTTCCCCTCTCAACTTGATACAAAGCAACTGGATATTGAGAAACTAATTGCGAAGCCAGCAGAGGAATGCCTTTACTGTCCATCGCAGCGCCTTTTTGTGAAATAAGGCAGAAGCCTTGACTAGCATTATCAGCAGATAATTCTGAAACTTGTTTGACGACCCGTGTTTTAAAACCAATTGATTCGGCCAATATAGCCAAATGACATGGCGCAGCCAATTGATGAATAAACACTAACTCATCGATTTTACCCATAGGATTGTTCTCCCTGAAAGTTTATCGCTGATCAAACTCACCTCCTGATTGATCAGTATTTGCTCTAGCCTAACAATAGGATTAGCTCGCCTCAAACAACCAAGACACAACATTAATATAACATTTAGCATTAAATTACTAGTAAAGTCTTCAATAACTGTCAAAGAGAGGAAAAAATGAAAATGCATCAGATAAAAACCAAAAATGTGATTATTTTTAATCTTTTTTTATAAATAATAAGGAATAAGCAGAATAAAATAAATAGGCGAGATAACGATAAATGTGAAAAAACTGAGATTAGACACAGTTTTTTCACCGAAAAGTTAACATTATGTATAATCAGACTTAAGAAGCAGTGAGTTTTTGACTCGCGTCCTTAGCCGTCACATTTAATGGACTCCAATAGCCCAATTCAGTCCCTTTTTCAATCAATTCAACCACCGCAAGCTCAATGGCTTGCAATACACAAAATTGTACAGGTTCATTGGTTGTATAACCGATTTCGGCTTCAGCTAATCGATTTAAACTGGTATATCGAAATAATCCTGCACGCATTTCTTGAGAGTATACGCGTTTTGTCGTGGACACTGACATCATCACTTTTCCCGTATGAACATCAACGGCTCTTAAATAAATGGTGATTTGATCTTCACGATATAATTCTGATGCACCAATCCCATAATACTCGACTCCAGCTCCTCCCGTACTGGTATTCGTTTCATAACTAATAATCCCTCCCTCAAGCAACAAACGTGCATCGGTTAAATGAGGAACTTCAGCAGGTTTAGATTTGACGACTTGCTTTTTGATAATTTTTCTTTCTGTTAATAAGTTTTGTAACCCTTCGCGTTCAACCGGTGAGAACCACTTTGAATCCAACAGGGTTTGCACTAACATTGAAGTCGCTCCCTGAGTTACTGCGGTTGAAAATGAACTGACATTTTGTTGCGGTTTATACTGGCCCGTTTGATCACGAAAAGAATACACAGCAACAGGTATTGGGTATTTAGGCTTAGGTTTGCTCTGCAAGGCTTTCATTGTATCACTAACAGTATTCAACTCTGCTGGCGTCACATTTAACATTGGCTTTGGAAAAAGGCTACAACCTGACAAACACAGTAAACCGATAAAGGGAAGTATTTTTTTCATTATTATTTACCCAAAATCCGACATTCTAATAATCGTCACTTCAGTCGGATCTAATACGTTTGTGATAGTGATAACGGTATCACCCCCTAAAGAAACAATATCAATTAAATAATCACCCGATGTAAAAGTACCATTTTCTATTTCGCCATTGGTGACACCTCGAGTAATTTCACTGATCATGTTTCTTTCTAATGATTCTTGAAAACGAGTGACAAAATCATCTTCATTAGCTTCTTCTGTATGATCATTTTGTGCATTGGCTTTATTCAATAAATAAGATCCTATAAGCGGATTACCGCCAAAACTAGGATTTAGCGGGGTATAAACTAATTCTGTTGCTTGCAAACTTGTGCTTAATAACCATGCAGCAGTCGCTGCTAGCATTAACATCCTGTTGTTCATTTTTCTCATTCCTAAAAACCATCATTGACTGTCGACAACTCACCCGCAATTGAACTTGCTCTGACTCGAGCAATATGATCAATTGTCAATAAAATAGCTTGCTCAGCTCTTTCCTTAATAGGATTAGCGCGGCGCCCGAAATGAGTCACATAAATTTTTTCGCCATTAAGCTCTAACGTTAATTCAGTGCCCGCTTGAGGAAAAACGGTCTCATAAAGCGTCACATTAAAACCTTGCGTAAAAGGTAAACTGCGCCAATAACTGGAATAATAAAAATTAAAATCTTTACCAAATCGAGTTAAGGTTCTGTCTATCACTAACCCACTAATCTCAATATCATCGTCTGCTGACAATACCGACCAAGCTAGAAAAAAACTTAAGCATAAGGTGATCCCCCTCATCATTTCCCCTCCGACATCCTTGTAAACTGCCTTTAAAATTTTACGATAAATTTAGGGAAATGAAACATTCCTTACCTCCAGTGAACCTCAAATTATCGATAAATAACACACTCTTATGAAAAAATAATCCTTTAAGACTAATGCTTTTGTACTAGTTAGCCCACATTTGAAAAGCATTTCCAGTGGATTTAATACAAAGAGAAAACTTAAGACAAAAATAAAGCACAAAAAAATGAATAGCCTTGGCTATTCATTTTTGAGTATGACCCGTAATCCCGTAGAGAGAGGGAAGTCCATTAAAACAAGCCGAGCAAAATGGCCGTAATTGACAATAACCCCGCCAATATAACAAAAACATTGCTCAAGCGCCCTCTATAGGCCTTGAGCGCTGGCACTTTATAAATGGCGTACATAGGCATAAGGTACAAAATCGCAGCAATCACAGGACCGCCTAAAGACTCTATCATTCCTAAAATACTTGGATTTAAAATTGCGACTCCCCAACAAGTCAAAAACATAAAACCGATAATGAATTTATCAATTTTTGGTGTAGCAACTTCTGAAGTATCCAATTTAAATTGTTTAATAATCAATCCTTTTAACCCTTCCCTTGCCCCCATGTAATGCCCAAAAAAAGAAGAGATAATGGCTACAAAAGCAATAATGGGCCCAAAGTAACTCACAAAACCACTTTGATGCATATTGGCTAAATAAGACAAAATAGGCAAATTATGTGTTTTAGCTTCTACGAGTTGCTCGGGAGATAATGACAACACACAAGAAAAAACAAATAACATCACAAAGCCCACCAACATTATGGTGGTATTACGTAAAATAACATCAGCTTTGAATGCAGCATGTTTCCCATGTTCTCGCTTCAAAGAGACTGAAAACTGTGAAATAGCAGGTGAATGATTAAAGGCAAAGATCAATACAGGTATTGTCAACCAAACGGTACTCAAAAAGTCACCCGCTGAAGGAACGTTCAACAAGGCATCAATTTTCCAATCAGGTATCAAATAAAGAGACATAAAAGCCAATATTCCCACTAAAGGATAAACAAGCAGCTGTGTGACCTTCAGCATAAATTGCTCCCCAGCCATCATCACAGACATCATAGCAATAATCAGTCCTCCCGATAGCAACCAGCGAGGTGGCGAATTCAATCCCAGTTGATGGACCATAAAACTATCAACGGTATTGGTTATACCGACAGCGTAAATCAACACAATAGGATAGATAGCTAAAAAATAAAGTAAGGTGATGGCACTGCCGGCTCTTTCACCAAAATGCTCTTTCACCACTTCTGTGATGTCACTGTTTTTTTTAGCCGATGAACAAACAAATCGGGATAAACCACGGTGAGCTAAATATGTCATAGGGCCTATTAATGCAGCCATCAATAGTAAAGGCCAAAAGCCTCCCATTCCAGCATTTATCGGTAAAAATAAAATCCCCGCACCAACAGCAGTACCAAATAAACTCAACATCCATGTGGTATCTTTTGCTGTCCAAGTCACTGAGCTAAAATTATTTTGTGTACTTACCAGCACATCTTGATCTTCAATTTGTTCTCTTTGCATCCATCCACACCTTATAAAAATGACCCCTAAACCTCATATTCATGCAATGATATTGTTATCTGTATATACCCGTGATACTTGAAGATGCATGTTTTCAGAGCCTGTAAAAGTGCCTAATTCAAGGCGTATTACTGCAAGAATGCTTATTGCCTTTTAAGGTGATACAACGCAGAAGTAGGTGTTTTTACAGACTCCCAAAGGGCTGGTTTAAAAGCCTTTTATACTGCGTTATTGAACATCAGCTTAGAATGACTAGGCACGCTGTTCAAAGCCTTGCCTAAAAGGCTTTTAATTCCAGCTGAATCCTGCATCTTCAAGTATCACGGGTATATTCACTGAATACTGAATCGAGGGTATACCAATGGGTTCTGCAACAAAAGCAATGAGTCGTACTTTATTCCAACAAATCTTATTCATTGATTGGTAGTAACAAAATGAAATCATTAACACCAAAAAACACAACAAAACAAACAAATAAAAACAGATAAAAAACAAAAAAAACACAAAAAAAGGGTTTAAAGCACCTTATTTAAAATAAAAAAGACTCGCTTAAGCAGCAAATACCATTGTATACCCGCAACAACATCTTAAAACAATTAAACAGTTTTAATGCTATATTATTTCAACTAATTACAAAATGAAGTGAGAAAATGAAAACCACACTGAATATCATCGTCGGTTCTACAAACCCTATCAAGATTAATGCAGCAAAAAGCACTATTGCCACTTTCTATCCCGACGCCAACATTCATTGCCAAGGGGTACATGCTCCCTCTTTGGTTGCCGATCAGCCCATGACCACATCAGAAACAAAGCTGGGTGCCATCAATAGAGTAAAATATTGTCAATCTCATCATGACGCTGATTTTTACTTTGCCATGGAAGGAGGAGTTGATTTATTTGAACAAGGCCCAGCCACATTTGCCTATTTAGTCATTGCCACAAAAGACACCTTATCAGTTGGTAGAAGTGCTTCTTTACCCCTCCCTTATCAGGTTTATCAAGCATTAGAACAAGGTGAAGAGTTAGGACATGTGATGGATAGATTATTTAATACAAAAAATATCAAACAACAAGGTGGAGCAATAGGGCTACTCACTCAACAAAAGGCCACCCGTGAAAGTACATACACTCAGGGCCTCATTCTAGCAATGGCACCACTGCTGAATCCAAAGTTATTTAACAAAGATTAAATATGTAAAAAGTACTAACGATAAATATGTCACTCTCACATGCTGGCTTTAATGGCAAACTTTACCCCTTCAACACAAGTATGCAATGACATACTCGGTTGTCCGATATATTCAGGTAAGGCCGCTTTTTGAGGCAGCATAGGCAAATTAATCCAACCTGAAGGAATCGATAATTGATGTATGGCAAGATAATGTAATACGCCATAAAAAACATGATTGCCATAAACTGCGCCATTGGAATCTGAAATACTCACAGGCACTCCCTTCTCCCTCATCTCATTCAACATTCTTTGAATGGGCAATTGACTTGCATAAGCCACGGGGCCTGACATCGACGTCAACGTATTCTTCGCATTATTCGCATTCATCTCATTAGTAGTATCATGAATCGAATCACCTTTTTCCTCGTTGAAATTATGTGCAATACGCTCAAGGGTTATCAAGCTTTGCCCAGTACTCTCCCCCATCATAATAATGACGTCAGGCTTATAATCCGTCATCGCCAGACACACAGCTTCAATTGAATTAAACAATGTTTCTTCTATTAACCGAGAGTAAATATGAATTTTTCCTTCTTGTGTGCCATGTAACGTATCAGCAACAGACTGAGCTGAATAGGTATAGCGAGGAGCATGTGCTTCAAAAGCGGTAAGTAATACTTTTTTCATGACATCTTCCAGCCTGAATATTAAAGGAGCTTTATTTAGTCTAGCCATAAAATCGAAAGCTTGATAATTTAAAGGCCTAGAATGAACTCATCTATGGATTACCGCCGCCTCTCTTATTCAAATTAAATGTTCAACCAATAATGCACTATGACTTTGGAAGAGCAAGACTCCCAACTCAACGCCTTTAAACAATTAGATTTTACTATCAAATAAGGTATCAACTTCATCGACACAACAGAAATGCCCCTACTCCTTCAAAAAGAGAGGCTCAAGGAGAAAGTGAGCGAATATTGAAAGCCTTAAGTGCAAAATCACACCAGACTTGATGCAAGCAATTGATGAAATAAATCAGCTTTATCCTATTCCTTACTCATAATAAGTTTGAATATATCCTCATGGTACTTGCATTCAATCAAGAGATCTTAGAAGATCGGTTTTGCTGACTCATTCATGAACATTTTTGGACTGCATTAATGGATTTTACCCAAGTGCGTACTCAGTTTCCAACACTGGCACAAACTCTCAATGGTTACCCTTTGTGTTATCTCGATTCCGCGGCCACAAGCCATAAGCCTCATCAAGTAGTAGAGGCAATGACACAGTTTTATCGCAACACCAATGCCAATGTTCATCGAGCTGCTCATCAATTATCCAGTCAAGCAACACGGGAATATGAAGCCGTTCGAGATCAAGTCATGCACTTTATTCATGCCAAACAGCGAGAAGAAATCATTTTCACTCATGGCACCACAGAAGCCATTAACATGGTGGCTCTGGGTCTTGCTCGTGCTATTCGTCCAGGACAATATATCCTTGTGGATAGTCTTGCACATCACGCCAATATTGTTCCTTGGCAAGTCCTTGCCGAACAAACTGGCGCCATCATCAAGCCCATACCTCTAACCGAAGAAGGCCGACTTGACTTACAGGCTTATGAAGCACTACTCACATACAATCCGGCCATCGTCACTCTTAGCCATGTATCGAATGCCCTTGGGATCCTTAATCCTATCGAAGTACTCATTCAAAAAGCCAAAGCAGTGGGTGCAATAACCCTAGTCGATGGCGCTCAGGCTATAGCACATTTAGACATTGATGTGCAAAAGATCGATTGTGATTTCTATGCTTTTTCTGGCCATAAAATGTATGGGCCAACAGGCATTGGTGTTCTCTATGGTCGATTTGAAAAACTTGACTCCCTTACGCCTTTAATAACTGGCGGAGAGATGATCAAATCAGTGACATTTGAACATACTGAATATAATGTATTACCCAACCGATTAGAAGCCGGAACACCTCCCATAGCAGAAGTCATTGGTCTCGGTGCTGCCATTGCATTTTTAAATACCTTACCTCTACCCAAACGCGCAGCACATGAAACCAGCTTATTACATTACTTACAAGCACAACTCTCAAGCCTTGAAGGAATAACCCTTTATGGCGCTCATAGCGACAATATAGGTGCTGTCGCTTTTAATTTACATAACGAGCATCATCAAGATGTCGGCACCTTACTGGATCAACAAGCCATTGCTATACGCTGTGGCCACCATTGTGCCATGCCATTAATGCAGGCGTTACATATCAAAGGTTGTTGTCGAGCTTCCATAGGCGTTTATAGCAATAAACAAGACGTAGATCATTTTATTGAAGGGCTTAAAGCCGTTCAAGAGATGTTATATACCTAACAATTTAATATTACAGAGGTTTTAGTGAATTCAGACCTTTTCTTACCCCTCACATTAAATGCTGAACAAGTATTGGCAAGTTTCACTGATGCAAAAAATTGGCAAGAGCGTTTTCGTCAGTTAATGTTACTTTCAAAGCAATTACCTAAGTTGGCTGAAAAGTACCAAACATCTGATGCGAAAGTACAAGGTTGTGAAAGTGACGCTTGGCTTTATCATTATGAAAAAAAAGGGATTCATTTTTATAGCGGTGACAGTGATGCCAGAGTAGTCAAAGGACTCATCGTATTATTACTCATCGCATATAATGGTAAAAAAACAGAAGAAATTAACGCATTTGATCATCATCAATATTTTGATAAACTCGGATTAAGTGGACAACTCAGCCCTTCTCGAAGTAATGGTCTACACGCATTAATTAATGCAATAAAAACGCATGCCAATAACCCTGAGTCAATGACCTAAATTCAAGTAAAATCACTTTATTTAATCTGTATAAAGTCGTGTAAAATAGCATTAAAACGAGATGGGTTTTCAAGAAACATAAAATGCTTACCTCCCTCATGCTCTTCAAAATAAACAATTTTTGATTGAGGGAGTTGGTCTGCAATCCATTGCTGAGAGCGCCAAGCGGTAAGGCTTGCTCGACCAGAAACAACCAGACAAGGTAATTGTATTCTTGGAAAAAGATCGCGCCAATCTTGATGATAATTACTATAAAAAAGCTTCCCAGCCTGTTCCAGCGGTAGCTTACGTCGCGATTGAATAACACTTTGGCGTTCTTCTGGGCAAATATCTTGTGAAAGCATACACTTCAATACTGTTTGTCGGTATTTATCCCCTTCACTACTTTGGATCATATTCATGACATCTAATACATTAACAGGATCCACTAAGGGGCCATAACTGTGCATTTCCAAGGGAGACCAAATAGGATTTGACACTAAAACGGGAGGCATATCAATAATAACCAATTTCGATAATAACCCATCACCAAATAAATCCCAGAGGCACAACATCACCGATGCGCCCATTCCATGACCCACAAGAACAACGTCCTTCAAATCTAAAAAACATAATAGTTCGTGTAAATCTTTTGCCAGCCTTGGAATACGATAACCATGTTCAACTTGTTCAGATAAGCCATGTCCACGCATATCCAGTGCTATGACGCGATAATCATGCTGCAAACCTTCAACCTGATATTTAAACTCCTTCACACTTTGAGACCAAGCAGGGATCATCACAATTGGCGCTCCCTTACCAGAATCGATATAGTGTAATCTCACATTATCTTGAGTCATGAAATATCGGCTTGTTGCCTGCTTAAAAGCCATGATAAGGCCCTCAAAAATCCAATAAAATTCTATTCCCTCATCTTTTTATATATACTCACCACTAGTCACATCGTCTCGTGACCGATAAATAATCACTGCTTCGCGCATATCAAACACACTTAAAAAAGCGTGGATTAACCTTCGTCTCCCTCATGCTTCACAAAGATCTGATGACAATAATCACGAGAGTAAGACAGTAACTCATCGATTTCAGATAATGCCCAATTTGCATGAGAATCTGGATGATAACCGTTAGCTGACTCATAGCCTAAGGCCGCATTGATATGAAATTTAATACCTTGAATACGGTGATTAACCCATTCATTATAAGCATTTCTTTCAAGAAAATTTTTCACAAACAGTTCTGTAGCAGAGAAAATGGCCGCCTTTTCAAAACCCGTTTTAGCATTTTTAGCAAGTAAACATAATGACTTTAATTGCTTAGCGAATTGATTGGGAATATGCATACCTTTCTCTCATATCGGCAAATAAATGACTACAAAATAAGCTAACACATATTCTTTTTTAGGTGAATTACTCCACTCAAACATGACATAAATTGACGCTATTTTACACAAAATTACACCAATATTTTAACAAAAATAATTTAAAAAAATAAATTAAACATTATATTCAATAGATTAAAATAAAAAAGGATAGACAGACTTATACTAATTTATTAACTTTATCTTTTAACATACAGAGGATTTAACCATAAAAAAGACGAAAGTATTACACATAAAAAATTTATACCGTTTTGAATAACATTCATTTAATACTCAAGACTGAAGATAACAAATAATTAACAGGTAATAATTAGGGCGTCCAAATAACCACAGGAAAAAAAAATGAAAGGCCCGCATTTACTTTATCGCTCAATAAGCCTATTTATCTTTTTTTCCCTAACGGGTTGCTCTTTGAGCACCAATAACAATCATTTTCAAGCCGTTGCACAAAACGAACTCACAACATTATCTTCTTGGCAAAATCAACAAGAAAAAGCGCACGAAACCACACAATTAACTGAACTTATAAATATCCCTCAACTCACGCAACTCATACAGCAAGCCATACAAGATAATCCCGATCTTCAACAAGTCTCTATGACTTTAAAAATAGCCTACGCACAAAGGGGAATAGTAAACAGTGACCGAATACCACACATCACAACGAGGTTAAACACCCATAAGCATGAAGAAAATGATATTAATCATGACAGTGATTTTACCGTTAGCTGGGAAGTTGATTTATGGCAAAAAATACAAAACAATGTCAGTGCAGCCGATATGGATATTGCCAGCGCTAAAACCAATTATCAAGCAACACTGGATACCTTAGCAGCAAACATTATACGAACTTGGTTATCCATCAGCTTATATCAACAACTCATCAACATTGAAAAAGCAAGGCTGACTTCATTACAAAACAACGAAACCTTTATTGTCGAACGTTATAAAAATGGATTGGGAAGTTTAGAGGATTTAGATAATGCCAGCAGCTCTAGTGCCAGCACTCAAGCCACACTCGCCAATTATCAAGAAGTGCTCTCCCAACATATACGCACTCTCACGCTGTTACTTGGGAAAACTCCCACAAAGAAAACGTTTCACATTTCAGATAAGTTCCCTGCTGTCTTACAACCATTGGCAAGTATTCCCACCCAAGATCTTGCAAGGCGCCCTGATCTCCAAAGTGCTTACTTTCTTATTCTTGCAGAACAATATCGAACTCAAGCGGCCTATAAGGATTTATTGCCATCGATTAATATCAGCGCTGCATTTGTTGGAGAGGAGTTCTTTAAAAACCCAGTTTGGGAGTTACTGAGCCAACTAACAGCACCTCTATTCTTAGGCGGGAAGCTTAGATCAAAAGTCGAAATCGCTCAGCTCACCACAGAGAAGGCCTATTGGCATTATCAATCAACATTACTCAATGCGGTCAATGAAGTCGAAAAAACCTTAGGACAAGAGCAATCATTATCGAGGCAACAAGAACACATCCAGCATGCACTGCAAACTGCCCACCGTAGCTTTTCTCATTACCAGAAAAAATACAGTCAAGGGCTAGTTGATATTATCGACTTACTTACCATTCAACAACAAACGTTCAATTTACAGACTCAGCTAACTCAGCTTATTTACAATCGACTGACCAATCGCATTTCACTCGGTTTAGCGTTAGGTTTAGGAGTATCATCATGAAATGCAATATCTCTACATTGAGTATCACCTTATTGGCAGCGCTAAGTGTCATCATAATGGCCACTTATACTCAAGCAAAAAGAAATCAATATTTACACAGTAACACACTGAAAAGCCAGTTTACTGAAATAGCATTGCCTGAAGTGGAACTTATCACTGTCACACCAAATGACTATCAAACACATATCATTGGATATGGTGAAGCAAAACCTCAATATTCACTCACATTAACATCTGAAGTCAGTGGTCAAATTGACCTCCTATCTCCTATATTTGAAACAGGTCGACAATTAAAAAAAGGGGATCATATTGCAGCAGTAAATAAATTGAAGTATCAGCAAGCTGTTGCGAATGCTCAAGTATTAGTCGCCAATGCCCAAGTCGCATTATTAGAAGAGCAACGAAAAGGGGTGCAATCGAAAATGGAATGGGAGCATTCAGGTATCAAAGGACAACCTGACTCAAAACTCGTATTGAGAGAACCTCAACTTATTGCCGCCAAAGCAGTATTAAGTCACGCACAAAGTGAGCTCGCTCTCGCACAACGTAATCTAAAGAAAACCCAAATTACCGCCCCCTTTAATGCGCTCATTGTACATTCTAATCTTCAACCCGGTCGCTACCTACAAATAGGCAGTAAAATTGGCACCTTATACAGTATCGACCAACTAGAAGTTAATATTCCGCTATCAGCTGAACAATGGGGCACCATTGGAGACATATCCACATTCAGCCAAACACAAAAACAAGTCTCACTCATCAACACTCAAGAGACACAAAAATGGCAAGGGTATATTGACAGAATTGAGCTACATCATCATCAAAATCATAGACAGCGTTCTTTAATAGTAACGGTTGATAATCCCTTGAATCAAACACCCGCTCTGTTACCCGGCACGTTTCTAGAAGTCCATATAAAGGGACAAATACTAGAATCCATTTGGAAACTCCCCGCATCGAGTCTATCCCAAGCAGGTGATATTTGGTATTTAGATAACAATAAAAGCCTTGCCAGTTTTCAAGGACAAAAGCTTTTTGAAAAAGATGATCATATTTACATCAAACCTATGGATAATATGAAAACAGCACAGATCGTCAAGCGCCCACTTAACAGCTACGTATTGGGAATGCAAATAAAGCCCAACGTCTTGAATAAAAATGGACAATTATTTGCACACAGGACTGACAGATGAATACTGAGTAATAATGGATAAAACACCTCACTCGTCACTCAACAAATTACATGATAATCCAACAGGGACAATTGCTTGGTTCGCCAAAAATCCTGTTGCCGCAAACTTACTTTTCATCACAATCGTCATTCTGGGGATCATCTCACTTTATTCATTACGAAAAGAGGTTTTTCCAGCACTAGAACCGAGATTCATCACCATCTCGGTCATTTACGATAGTGGCGATCCCGCTCAAACAGAAGCCAATGTTGCCATAAAAATTGAAAATGCATTAGAAACTGTACTCGGCATCAAACGCATCATTTCAACATCAACAGCGGATGGGTGCCAAGTCACCATTGAAAAAAAAGATAACTATTCATTAAACACTTTATTTAGCGACGTTAAAAATCAAATTGATTCAATACATAACTTTCCACAAAATGCCGAAAAGCCCATTCTAGAAAAAGCTCGAAAAAAAGAACATGCCATTTGGGTGCAAGTCAGCGGAGATGTCAACAGGCTAAAGTTACAACACCTTGCTGAACAAATAAAAGCCGCTTTACTCGCCAAACCGGCCATTCATCATTTATTCATAGCCGCCAAATCAGACACCATAATATCGATTGAAGTAGACGAAAAAAAATTACAAACCTATGGACTGACTTTCGATGATATTCAGCAGGCTATAAATCAAGAATCCACCACCCCTTTAACGACTCACTTGCGAAACAAGTATAAAAGTATCCACCTGAGTGCCGCCTCACAAGCAATGAATATTGAAGACTTTGGTAATATTCCCATCATCACAACAAATAATGGAGTATTAATCACCTTACAGGATATCGCTCATATTTCTGAAAAATTTAAAGATGATACCTTCACTCTGTCACGTTATAACCAAAAAAATAGCGCTGCCATACAAATTGTCATTGATGATGAAGGTGATATCAATAAAATTGTTGAGCAAACCAAGCAAGTGGTCGGCCAATGGAAGAGTAATGGCTTATTGCCCAGCAATGTCGAACTCAATACTTGGCTAGATAACAGTCAAATAATTAAAGACCGCTTATCGTTACTTGCTAAAAATGCCCTCACAGGTATCATTCTCGTTTTCATATTACTCGCACTATTTTTACAAATTCGCCTTGCATTTTGGGTTGCTGTCGGTCTGCCTTTCATATTTTTTGGCACACTTTTTTTTATGGGGGAATCTTTTACAGGGTTAACCATTAATCAAATGACGACATTTGGTTTTATTATGGCATTAGGCATTGTTGTTGATGATGCTGTTGTAGTAAGTGAAAGTATCTACTCTACAAGACAAAAGTACGGTGATACCATAGAGAATACTATTATAGGCACTCATAAAGTCTCCGTTCCAACCACTTTTGGTGTATTGACAACCATGGCCGCATTCTTTGCCTTAGCCAATATTTCCGGTATTGTCGGCAAGCTGTTTTCACAATTTACTATTGTCGTTACAACTTGCTTATTATTATCACTCATCGAATTTAAATTCATCCTTCCCGCACATTTAGCCAATATTAATACACAAAAGAAACCAAACTCAAAGATTGAAGCACTATGGGGGAAAATTCAGTTAAGGGCTGATAGGGGGCTTCACTATTTCAATCATCATATGTATCAACCTCTTCTCAAATCAGCTTTAACATTCCGTTATGCTGTTATTCTTAGCTTTATTACTTTACTTATTTTCGTTATTTATCTCCCTCTTACAGGACAAATTCGAACATCCTTTTTCCCCGAAGTACTCGATGATGTCATTTCAGCTCGATTATCAATGCAAACCGATACCGGTTATGCTCAAATCCAAAAAAACCTCCTTAGATTGGAGTCAGATGCACTGCTAGCAGCCAAAAATCTTAACCATAAATACTCACACCAGTCCGATCCTATTCAAAGCATCCAAGTCATTGCCTTTGATGATCATAATGGAATATTAAATATTGAATTAACTCCCAATCTGCCTTTTAGCCCGAAAGACTTCGTTCAAGAATGGCAAAAGATAACAGGAAAACCAGAGGGAGTTCAACGTCTTCAGTTCATGACTCAAAAAGAGTTTATTGATAGTTTTAGAGTTGAATTAACAGCGAAAGACAATAACATAGTCAAAGCCGCTGGAGAACAATTTAAGACACAACTGGCGACCATTGCTGGTGTAGGGGATATCAGTGACAACCTTACCGAGAAGCAAACCAAAATACACCTCACCTTATCCGAGCAAGGCCGCGCCTTGGGCATGACCAGCCAAGCCTTTTCCAAACAAATATCTCAAGCGTTTGGCGGGCAAGTCATTCAACGTTTTCAGCGAAATAAAGATGAGGTTTGGGTTCGTCTACGTTACCCCGAACATCAACGTGAAAGCATATCCGATATTATGCAAGCAAAAGTCAGAACGCCCAATGGCACAATAGTCCCCTTGAGTATGATAGCCAATATTGAAAAAAGAACTCAACAAGAAACAATCACCAGAGTCAACAATCAAAGAACCGTATACCTTACTGCCGCCGTCAATAAATCCATTATTGCTCCCAATGAACTCATCAGTTACTTAGAGCAAACCTTTGTTCCACAATTAAAAAAACAATATCCTAGTTTACAAATACATTTTGCCGGTGAAGCTGAGCAACAACAAGAAACCATGCGCTCAATGAATCAATTATTTTTACTCACTCTGCTCGCTATCTATATATTGCTAGCCATTCCACTGAAATCATACAGTCAACCTATCATCATTATGAGCATCATTCCATTTGGGATCATTGGCGCCATTTTAGGCCATTGGCTAAATGGAATAACCATCAGTTTATTATCTCTTTTCGGTATGATCGCACTCAGTGGGGTGGTGATTAATGACTGCTTATTATTAATATCCAAGTTTAATCTGTTACAAAAAAAGACCGATACCAAAAATGCAATTATTCTTGCCTGCTCAAATCGACTTCGCCCCATACTCCTCACATCCATTACCACTTTTGCAGGGTTAGCACCTTTACTCTCTGAAAAATCGATACAAGCACAATATCTCATTCCCGCAGCCGCTTCATTAGGGTACGGGATCTTATTCGCCACACTGATTATGTTATTGCTTATTCCCGCATTGCTGCTCATTCAACAGGATATAAAAATAGGCTTTCAACGCCTATTTAAATAGCCGTACGAGACAATTTTTCCTCCCAAGCCCATGCAAGGGATAATTCAAAATGATTCAAAGGTGCTCCACCTTCAGGAAATTCAACGATAAAAGGCGTCATGATTACGCCTATCCAGGGCAAGATAGGCTTAATCACATCGGGAGGACGATGATAAATCGCTTGATAATAATCCACCATTTCATTCCAATGTAAGGTATCGTTTTCCTTAAAAGCAATAAGAAACAACATCAATGTGGCCAAATTATCTCCATAGAATGGCTTGCCTTTTATGTGAGGTCCCATAGGGGCATATAAGGTTCCTTTTAACGCATCTCCAACACGGTGGCATTGAAACTGTAAGTGGGAAAGGCTCTGATCCGTCACGGGCATAGGCTGATGACGCGCCAATGATAAATTCATCCCTTTTTTGGCCGCATCTATGGTATGTCGAGGACATTCAAATCGATTGAAACGTTCATTCTTCCCTGAATGAAAAACCACCTTTTCAATAGCGGTTTTATGTTTACATTGATTAAAAACAGACATCTTTTACCACCAATATAAAACTTCCATTAACTTAAAGAGTAGTTGACTAACGAGCTTAATGTAAAATGAAAAAACAGATTCAAAAAAGGTTTTCGTCCTTCAAAGGCCCATCAACTAAAAATACTATTCCAAACAACATTCATTAAAATTTAAAAAACAGGCCCTAAAATGTTTTATTGGCATTCTACAATATGTCCATCTATTGTTAGTTATTCAATTCCCCTCCTTTGAATATTCAATAGTGAAACTCAACATAAGGAAATAACATGAATAAATCATTTGTCAGCATCATGCTACTCATCTTTAGTTCTTTATTCACTGTTACGGCATTGTCTGAATCAGGTGGGTTTGTCGGCCCAATGAAAGACAGTATTACTACCGTCAAAGAAGCATTAGAGGCCGAAGATGATGCCCATGTCACTTTAACAGGTTATATCACCAGTTCATTAGGCGATGAAAAATATCACTTCAAAGATGACACAGGTGAAATGCTTGTCGAAATTGATGATGATGATTGGAATGGGCTAAAAGTCACGCCAGATACCAAAGTGATCATACAAGGCGAAGTGGATACGGATGGCGCTAATATTGAAATTGATGTCGACACTATCGCCACACAATAAGTCGCTCAACAAAGCAAACTCCTCGATGCCTCGATGAATAGCATTATAAATCTAAGCCATATTTACGGGCTATATCTACGAGCTATATCTGCGAGCTATATCTGCGATATGTTCTAAAATAAAACTAGCATTGATGAAACCAAGGATGCCATTCAATGAAAGTCGATTACAGGTGGGTGATTGCACTATCGATCGTTCTCGGATTTAGCCTTTATCTATATATCACTTTCCAAGCCCCCCTGATCACCCCCTCTCCACAACCGACTAAACCTAATTTTAATCAAGCCATTACCCCTATTCCCAACCCTAATATAAAGCCTGATGACAAACAAAAATTACAACTTGGCTTACGTTTATTTCTCGATCCACGTTTATCATCAAACAATCAAGTCAGTTGCGCATCTTGTCATAACCTCTTCATTAATGGCGCCGAAAGCACACCTGTATCAACGGGAGTGTTAGGTAAAGGCAACCGCAACTCACCAACAGTATTTAACATTGCCTTCAATACCCGTTTCTTTTGGGATGGGCGAGCGGCCAATTTACACGAACAAATTGACGGTCCCGTGCATCATCCTCTTGAAATGAACAGTAATTGGAAAGACATAAGTGCTACGGTTCAATCAGATAAGAATTATCAAGCGGCTTTTAATCAAGAATATGGTGGAAAGATTAATGAGCAAACCATAAAAGATGCCCTAATCCGTTTCATGGAAGTACTCACCACCCCTGGAGCTGATTTTGATCGCTACTTATTAGGCGATCCGACGGCTATGTCACAAACAGCGATTAATGGTTGGAAAAAGTTTCAAAGTTTAGGCTGTCTGTATTGCCATCAAGGACAAAATGTGGGTGGAAACATCTTTCAAAAATTCGGTCATGTTGAATCCATTAATACTAATGCCAGTGACTTAGGCCGCTTTTCTATCACTAAAGAAGAAAATGATAAAAATGTTTTTCGCGTTCCGAGTCTACGCAATGTCGCTATCACACCACCTTACTTTCATGATGGCAGAGCAGCAACATTAGAAGAGGCCATCATACTCATGGCAAAAGCCCAACTTGGGCAAGACTTAGACCCCATAACTGTGCTTGAACTGTCCGCTTTCCTTAACGCACTCACCGCCCCCCTTCCTCCAGCATTAAAGGCTATACAATAATGAAAGCACATCACCATAAGATTATCAGTGGCCTACTTATCACTGCCGCAACAGTGCTTTTAATGAGCCTCGCCCTATTGATCACTAGAACACATCTCATCAAACAATATCATCATGCATACGTCGATTTAACCCATCAAGTGCTGTCGGTCAGAGATGACGTTTTTAAATTTCAAGTTGGCAATCAACAAAACTATGACGCCATTTCACAAGCCTTACTTCAATCAGAATTGCAGGTCGCTCAAATTCAAGCCAGTTTATCAGAAAAAAACCTCCATGCTATTGCCTACTTCCTCATTGGAGGAAAATCCATCGAAATCGAAAATCAACATTTAGCAAAAGCGGTATCACAGCTCATCAGTGAACTTGAAACCTTGCTTAGATTAATGATTTCTCAAGAGTATTCCGATCACACCATTACACTATTACAACAAAATTTATTAAATAATCATTCCAATATTCAAGACCAATTACAAATCTTATCTTTATTAAATGGCACTAAAAATACTCAGGCAGTTACGCCAAGTCTAATCAATGATAATACCTATACCAGTCTCAATAATCACCTTAAACTGGCCAATAAGGTTAACCTCAACATAGATGAAAAAAATATCAATATTCTCAATAATCAAGTTCGTCATTTACTCGAAAATAATACTGTGTCTTGGTTAAAAAAAACAGAGGAGACAAAACAAGCTATTTTCATCACCATATTATTATTGACCCTGACATTATTCAGTTATTACTTTCTACAATTCAGGCTTAGAGCACAAAAAGAGCTAGGCATTCAACAAACCTTAGCAAAAATAGAACAAGAAAAGCATCAATTAGCCCTCGTTGCCGAACATGCACAAGATGCGATTATTATCACAGATAAACATGGACGAGTCACATGGGTTAATCAAGGGTTTACCATTTTATCAGGCTACTCACTGAATGATATGCTCAATCGAAAGCCTGGAGAAATATTGCAAGGCTGTGACACTGATAAAAGAGAAATTGAACAGCTCAGCCAAGCCATTAAGCAAAAAAAACCTATCGAAACGGAAATCATTAACTACCACAAAAATGGCGCCCCCTACTGGATAGATATTGCAATAACACCTATTTTTAATAAAAAAGAACAGTTAATTAACTATATCGCCGTAGAAAGAAATTGCAGTGACAGAAAAAAAATGCAAGCGGAATTAGCCCAAGCCGTCAAAAAAGCCGATGCATCCAATGCCGCAAAATCCACCTTCTTAGCCACAATGAGCCACGAACTCAGAACCCCTCTCAATGGTATTTTAGGCATGGCACAAATTGTCGAATCGAATTTAACAGAGCCCACTCAACGCAAACAATTGCAAATTTTACTGGAGTCAGGCAATCACCTCACCGCCCTCTTAAATGATATTTTAGACTTTTCAAAAATTGAACAGAATAAATTAGAATTAGAAAATGAACTTTTTGGCTTTAATAATGTTATTGATCCTATCATCAATACTTATGGACCCATTTGCGATGAAAAAAATATTAAGTTCATAGTCAATAATGACATCAATGAAAAGCAGGCGTTCAAAGGCGATAAAGCAAGAATACGTCAAGTCATTTATAATTTACTCAGCAACTCAGTCAAATTCACCCATGAAGGCAGCATTACCTTAACCTTTAATCAAACCACACGACAAAATAATGCTGGCGTCAATATCACCTTAAGTGACACAGGTATTGGCATAAGGCAAGAACGTCTTGATACTATTTTTAATCCCTTTATACAGGCAGAATCATCCACCACTCGTCAATATGGTGGCACAGGCTTAGGCCTTTCCATCGTTAAACAGTTAGTCGAACTCATGCAAGGACACATCAGTATTAGCAGTGAAGTCGGTAGCGGTACCACTTTCGATATTTTTATTGCTATAAAACAATCTGATCAACCACTTCCTCAAATACATAAACAAAAAGAATTAATAAAAGATTTACCTAAGAACCTGTCTATCCTCATCGCAGAAGATAATAAAATTAATGCGTTAGTTGCAAAAACATTTTGTCAACGCCTAGGGCATAATGCCACTATTGCCAATAACGGGCTTGAAGCCGTTAACCAACTAAAAGAAAATGACTTCGACCTCATTATCATGGATAATCATATGCCAGAGATGGACGGCATAGAAGCCACCAAAGCCATCAGACAAGAGTTGAAAAAAAACACTCCGATTTTTGCCTGCACCGCCGACGTTTTTCAAGAAGCCCATGACAGCTTCATCGAAGCAGGTGCCAACCATGTCCTCACTAAGCCATTGCAAGAACAAAGTTTTATGGATGCATTACATCAACATGCTGGATTAATCACTCATCATAATAGGACTGATAACCAGCAACCAAATCAGGTTCTCAACGAAAAAGACAAAACTGCCCCCACCTCTGATACAGCCCACATCATCGCCTTATCTCGCCATATCAAGAGTCAATTAAATCTAACAGAAGCAGAAATAAAACTTAAGCATTTACAGAGCATTAGCCAAGCACATCACATGCCCTTAAACACTTTGATTAAAGCATTTCAAAGCAGTGCAGAAAAAATGATTTCAGAAATAATACAATCAGTTGAAAATAAAGATGTCCACAAAATTTATCTCATTAGCCAGCACATACATGCGCTTGCCACTGAATATCAATTACCACGTATTCTAAAACAAATTCGAATCCTTTCTTCCGATTCATTAAAAAATCAATTACCCGCGTTGGAGCCTATGCAACACCTAATTAATTTACTGGAAGTGAACATACACCAAGCACGGCGTTTCATCAGCAAATCACCAATGAAAAAAAATAAAGATGCCGATGGCTAAACCACATCATCCACTTCTTTCTACTTCCATCGACAAACTGTGATCAATTGCAAAGCCTGCCGCATTACCACTGTGAATGGCATGACTGACTTTTTGTAATAATGTCACCATATCCCCAATGGCATAAACCCCCGCTTTAGACGTTTCATACTGCTCATCGACCTGCACTAATCCCTCTTCTGAAATAGCTAAACCAAGCTGAGTCAACAAGGCTTCATTATTCAAATGAAAGGGTAAATGAATAAACAATCCTCGCCTTTGAATACATTCCCCTGTTGCTAAATGTAATTCAATGTGATCACCTAGATCCCCGGTAATTTTTAACACTTCACTGGTATTGACTGTGACATTTAAACGCTCAAGATCATTGGACTCTTCAAGGCTCAATACCACTTTATTTTCGGTCAGTAATAACACATCCCCAGTCCATTTATTAATGATTTTAGCCATCATATAGGCTTCATCATTTGGGCTGTAAATCGCAACAGGTAACCCTTTAATACCGTAAGCAATACAGTAAGGACAATGAAAAATATGCTCGGGCCAAAATGTCTCTATTCCCTCTATTTGAGGTAAAACATCTTTCACACCACTGGCAAATACAACCCGTTTGGCAGCCACTTCCACATGTTCGCCCTGAGTATGTAAAGTCTCAGAACCACGGTATCTCACTTTAAAACCAGATTTTTCATTGCCCGTCACATCTGTTGCCATTCCAGTGCACAAGGTCACATGTTCAAATAACAATATTTCTGCTTTGGCATCTCTGAGTAATAAACTGGGTTTTGTTTCATTTCGCCCAATTAAATTATACATCACATCACTGTGTTCATTTCGAGGTGAATGAGCATCAATAATGAGTACCTTTCGCATCGCGTTCCCTAAAAACAATCCTAAACTCAGACCACTAAAACTGCCACCAATGATCACTACATCATATTGCTCAACATTATTATCTTCTATTGTCGAAGTCATTGAATTCTTCCCCTAAAATTGGCAAGTCAATATCATTCAAACTCACAGACATCCCCAAGAGTGGATCCCCCTGTGTAAACATAGCTTGAGCCCGATAATTTTTCCTCCTCTTTAACCCAGCCTTAACCCCGCATTCTGTATTCTTACGATAGAAAATTGCAGGAGACCTGAGCCAATGCTTAAGGAAAAAAATTTTAAGCTATTAATATTATTACTATTAATCATGAGCATTATGAGTTGTAGCAGTCAAAAAGTGCCTGACTATCAATCTCAAGCAATTGATTCGCGTGAACAAATAACACCTTGGCAGTATGGCCAACAAGATGCAACCAGCGTGACTCACTTAACGGATTTGATCAATATTAGCGAGTTAACGGGTTTCATCGACCAAGCGATGAAGCAAAATCCAAGTGTGCAACAAACGGCTATTGCACTGCAAATTGCCTATGCCCAAAGCAGCGTAGAGAAAAGTGAGGGATTACCTCAAGCCTCAATAAACAATACCAGCAGTAAAGATGAAGGAAGCCATACTACCTATGGCAGTGAACTCAACATTAGCTGGGAAGTCGATTTATGGCAAAAAATCAGTGACAGTATTAAAGGAGCAGAAATGGACATTTCGAGCTCAAAAGCTGATCTACAAGCCGCTCAAGATGCCTTAGCGGCCAATATCATGCGCACTTGGCTGCAAATTAATCTAGAACAACAACTTATCACCATTGAACAACAAAGACTCGCCTCTTTAGAGCATAATGAAACCTTTATCATTGAACGATATCGCTCAGGACTCGGCACCTTAGAAGATCTGGATGATGCTCGCACCTCAAGTGCAAGCACTCGAGCCACTCTGGCCGAATATAAAGAAAACTACGCCCAATACCAGCGCACTATGTGGCAATTATTAGGTCAAGATAGCGCTTCCGAAAATGTCACGATTAGCGCTGACTTTCCAACGGTATTACAACCCTTAGCAGATCTACCCAATCAAGACTTAAGCAGACGTCCCGATCTACAAAGCGCTTATTACAGTATTTATGCTGAGCAGTACCGCGCAAGTGCCGCTTATAAAGCATTGTTACCTTCCATTAATTTAAGCGCACAGCTTACAGGGGAGACTCTGTTTAATAGCCCGGCATGGACACTTCTAGGTCAACTCACCGCCCCCTTATTTGAAGGAGGAAAACTAAGAGCACAAGCTGATATTGCAAGCCTTACAGCTGAAAAAGCCTATTGGAGCTATAAAGAAACACTGCTAACAGCAGTCAATGAAGTCAATAATGCATTAGGGCAAGAGCAATCGCTGTCTCGCCAGCAAAGCCATATCAATGATGCCCTAGCCAGTGCGAACCGCAGTTTTGCAAACTACCAAACCAAATATCGCCAAGGACTCGTTAACATCATTGATTTATTGTCTGTACAGCAACAGACCTTCGATCTTGAAGCGCAACTTACACAACTTATTTATGACAGACTGGTCAACCGCATCGACTTAGGACTTGCATTAGGTCTAGGGATCTCGAAATGAAACAGAAAAAACAACTTATCATCATAACCTTAATATCTATGTTAAGTATTATTGGTGCCATCACCTACACCCAAGCCCAAAAAGCAGATTATCGCAAGAAGAGTCTATCCATGACTAAACCTGCTGTTATTACAGCACCTGAAGTCGAAGTCATGACTATCAGTAAACACAATTACCAAGCCCAAATCATAGGCAATGGAGAGGCACAGTCTCGTAATATCTTAGCACTGACCACGGAAGTGAGCGGCCAAGTGGAAACCTTATCGCCACAATTTGAAACGGGCAAACAAATTGAACAAGGGGCATTATTAACCTCGTTAAATGATACCAGTTACCAACAAGCCGTCACCGATGCAAAACTGGCTGTAGCGGATGCTCAAGTGGCATTACTTGAAGAGGAGCGTGAAGGTCAACAAGCCCAATTAGAATGGAAAAACTCGGGAATGACAGGTGAACCAGACTCCACATTAGTATTACGCACACCACAATTGGCTGCCGCTCAAGCAAGCCTTGATAATGCACAAAGACAACTGAATACCGCTGAGCGTAATCTTCAAAAAACCCATATTACCGCGCCCTTTAATGCGCTGATTGTCTCCAGAGATATACAGCCAGGTAGCTATCTTTCAGTAGGGGCAAGTGTGACCACTCTCTATAGCACAGACAGGGTAGAAATCAGTATTCCACTATCGGAGCATCAATGGCAAAGCCTGCCCGATATCAATACCCTTACGCCTAAATCATGGGTGGTGACATTAACCAATATGGAAAAAAATGAACAATGGCAAGGTTATGTACAACGAGTTGAGCAACATTTAGATTCCACCAGCAGACAACGTGCACTCATCGTTGCCGTCGATTTACCATTAGCACAAACACCCGCTCTTTTTCCTGGCACTTTTGTCACCGCAGCAATACCAGGGAAAAAATGGAATGATATTTGGGAGCTTCCCGCCTCCGCTATATCTCAAGGTGGGGAGGTATGGTACTTAGACAATAATAATAATCTATTAAAGTTTAAAGCGAATAAACTCTTTGAAAAAGGGAGCACAGTTTATATCACCCCATTGTCGGGTATGGGAACGGCACAGATTGTTGTTCGCCCACTGAATACTTACCTTGTGGGCATGCACATGTCTCCAATTCAAACAGACGCAACTGAGTCAAGCGCAAATAAGTTGTTAGCCCATGTACAGGAGGAGCAATAATATGTCGCAGATGCCTACCGACCACAAGCAAGCGAGTTGTGCAAAACAAACGGGGCTCATCGCTTGGTTCGCTCAAAATTCAGTTGCTGCTAATTTATTAATGATCTCCGTCATTATTCTCGGCATCGTTTCTTTATATTCCCTTCGCAAAGAGGTTTTCCCCAGTCTTGAACCGAGATTCATCACAGTGTCAGTGAGTTACTACAGTGGAAATGCCAAACAAGCAGAAGAAGGTATTGCCATTAAAATTGAGAATGCACTAGAAAGCGTCCCCGGAATAAAACATATCACCTCTGTCTCCAATGCCAGCGGTAGTACGGTAAAAATAGAGAAAGAAACCGATTACCCGCTGGAAACCTTATTTACCAATGTAAAAACCAAAGTTGACTCTATTAATAACTTACCCACAGATGCGCAAAAGCCTGTTATTGAAAAAGCCACTCGTGAAGATCATGCCATATGGGTGCAACTTTACGGTGATGCCGATCGCATCACCTTACAAAAACTGGCTGAAAAATTAAAAACCGCATTATTAGCTAAACCGGCCATTCGCAATTTATCCATATCCGCTGAGTCTCAAATCATCATGTCAGTGGAAGTGGATGACAGCCAACTCCAAGCCTATGGGCTCACACTCAGTGATGTGGAAAGCGCCATCAATGCCGAGTCCTCAGCGCCTCTCACCACAAGCCTTAGAAATGATAACAAAATTATCCGTCTAAAAGCATCAGATCAAGCCTATCAACTCACTGACTTTGCGAAAATTCCACTGATCACCACCCGCTCAGGCGCGGTGATCACTTTAGGTGACGTCGCCACGATTACAGACACTTTTGACGACGATCCTTATACTCTCTCACGTTATAACCAGCAAAATGGCATGAGTATTGAAATTGTCATGGACGAACAAGGCGATGTGACACAAATTGTCGATCAAGCCAATGCCCTTGTAAAAGAATGGAATGATAGAGGGTTATTACCACAAAATATCAAATTAAAAACTTGGTATGATGGCAGTACTATTATTAAAGAGAGATTATCTTTACTCACAAAAAATGCCATTAGTGGTATTGCCTTAGTCTTCATAATCTTAGCGCTATTTCTCAATCTCAGGCTCGCTTTTTGGGTCGCCGCAGGGCTGCCATTTGTGTTCTTTGGCACTCTGTATTTTATGGGAGACGCCTACACTGGGCTCACCATCAATGAAATGACCACCTTTGGCTTTATTATGGCATTAGGCATAGTCGTTGATGATGCCGTGGTCATCAGTGAAAGTATTTATACTCAGCGGCAACGTTTTGGAGACACGATAGAAAATACCATCATTGGTACCAAAAAAGTGGCTCTTCCGACTATATTTGGCGTACTCACAACAGTCGCCGCCTTTATGGCGCTATCAAACATTTCAGGTAATATGGGAAAGCTTTTTGCCCAATTTGCCACTGTAGTGACGATTTGCTTACTCCTTTCATTGGTAGAGTCTAAACTGATCTTGCCCTCTCATTTAGCACACCTCAATACACGCAACAAAGCCACAACGGGTTTGGCTGGAATGTGGGCCAAAATACAAGCCATGGCCAATAACAGCTTAGAATGGTTTAACACTCGGCTTTATCAGCCAAGCATTCATTGGGCATTAACCTTTCGTTACGCTATTGTCTTCATTTTTGTTGCTGTTTTTATTGTCGTCACTGCCATGCCTTTCACTGGCAGTGTAAGAGTCTCCTTCTTTCCAGATATTAGTGGTGATGTCATCAATGTGAATATCACTATGCAAAATGATGCCAGTTTTGGACAAACCAATACCAATTTACTGCGATTAGAAAAAACAGCTATAGAAGCCGATAAACAATTAGCTGAAAAATATCACACTCAATCAGGCGCCATTAACAGTATCCAAGTCATTGCCAGCAACGATCTCACAGGTACACTCATTGTCGAAATGGACTCGAACTCACCCTATTCTTCCACCGAGTTGATTAAACAGTGGCAGAAAGATGTGGGATCCCCCGAAGGTGTAAAAAAGCTCAGATTCAGCTCCAAAAAAGAGATGGTAGACAATTTTAAAGTTGAATTAAAATCCAATGATGAAGCCACAATTAGAGCCGCTGGCGCAGAATTTAAAACCGCCTTACTCAATACTCAAGGCGTCAATGGAATCGAAGACAACCTATCTCCTGGGCAAGCGCAACTGCATTTCACCTTATCCAACCAAGGCCGTAGCTTAGGCATGGATACGGCTAGCCTTTCAGAGCAATTATTACAAGCCTTTGGCGGGCAAGTCGTCCAACGTTATCAAAGGGGTAAAGATGAAATCTGGGTCAGAGTACGTTATCCAAAACAGCAACGTCAAACCTTAGCCGATGTCATGCAAGCCAGAGTGAGAACACCTGATGGCACCATAGTCCCCTTAAGTGCAGTCGCAGACATGACTAACGAATATCAACAAGACGAAGTCACTCGAATTAATAACCAAAGCGCCATTTACTTAAGTGCTGCTGTCGATAAAGAGGTCATCGCCCCCAATGAACTCGTGGCCAATTTAAAAAGGCATTTTGTTCCACAATTGCAAAATCAATATCCAGACTTAAACGTGTATTTCGCAGGTGAAGCTGAGCAGCAACAAGAAACATCCAGCTCCATGAGCAGCATGTTCGTGCTCGCCATGTTAGCCATTTATGTCTTGCTGGCCATTCCGTTAAAGTCATATATTCAACCTGTGTTGATCATGATGGCCATTCCTTTTGGTATTGTGGGGGCCATACTGGGCCATTGGTTAAATGACATCACAATGAGCCTATTGTCTCTAAATGGTATTTTAGCCTTAAGTGGCGTTGTGGTTAACGACAGTTTATTACTGGTGTCGCGTTTTAATGAATTAATCAAAGAAGGCAAACTCTCCGTTCGCCAAGCCATTGTCACCGCTTGTACCAGCCGTTTAAGGGCTATTTTACTGACATCAATTACCACTTTCGTCGGTCTAGTCCCGCTATTAAGCGAGACCTCTCTACAAGCCCAGTTCTTAATTCCTGCGGCGGCTTCATTGGCCTACGGTATTTTGTTTGCCACAGTGATCACATTAATTCTGATCCCTGCATTATTATTAATTCAATGTGAAATAAAAGCATTCTTAGGTAAACTGACATTGAATCCCACCTCCTGTACGTCAAAAAAGGAGACTAAGCCATGCTAAACCTGTTATTAATCGAAGATGATCTTGACTTAGCAGCAACCATTATCGATTATTTTGAGATTGAATCGATACAATGTGATCATGCTGCCAATGGCTTGGCTGGACTGAGTTTTATCAAACAAAATACCTATCAAGCACTGATCATCGATATCAACCTGCCTAAAATGGATGGACTCACCTTGTGTGAGACCATCAGGCAGCAAGGTATCGATACGCCAGTACTCATGTTGACAGCACGAGACAGCTTAGACAATAAAATTGAGGGCTTTCAATCGGGTGCAGACGATTACTTGATAAAGCCTTTCGCCATGACTGAGCTTATCATACGCATTAAAACCTTGGCCAAACGGCGAAGTGGCCAAGTCAAAAAACTCGCTTTAGCAGATCTAGAAATTGATTTATCAAAGAAGCAAGCCTATCGCCACAAGATACCGCTAAAATTATCACCCACCGCTTTTCGTATTCTGGATATATTATTGCGAGCCTCCCCCGACCCCGTCTCCAGAGTGGATATCATGCAGGCCATTTGGGGGGATAACCAGCCAGACAGTAACAGCCTAAAAGTACACATACATCATCTGCGAAAACAGCTTGATGGTCAGCACTTACCTAAACTCTTGCAAACAGTGCCGGGCCATGGATTTGCCTTGCGCTGCACAGATGAGCATTAACGATGAAAATAAAACCTAGCCTAAGATTCTATTTCTTTATTGCCATGTTACTCTTAGGCGCGTCATTAACCTTAGTGTTTTCAGCCCTCACGATTAATTATTTTATCGAAGGGCTAGATACCGGCATGCGTGGTACCATGCGCCAACTGTCTAAAGTCGATAATGTTCGAGACGGTCATCCTGTCACACTCATTAATTTTCAAATAGCCAGTCGATGGCAAGATGTGCCTGCGGATATTCAAGCACAATTTCCGACTCCGCCGAAATCACCCGGTGTATTACAAAAAAAAATGCAAGATGTCTCTTTATTTTCTCCTCCCAAAAGGGCCTACTTCCTTATTTACATGCTCAATGATCAAGGAGAGAAACGATATGTGAGTAAAGTCTTTAATAAAGATAAGATCATGCAGCCCCCCAAAAAAATCAACTCTCATTTTACTGGGATTTTCTTATTTGGCATTGGAGGCTTAGTTGTCTTCACGCTATTTTTGTTTCTCATCATGAACAAAATATCCTCTCCCATGGGAGCACTCATTGACTGGACCAAAACACTCAACGATAAAAGCTTAGCCTTGCCGCCACCTGATTTTAAATACCACGAACCCAATGAACTCGCTCAAATCATCCATAGCAGTTTAAACTCAGTGCAATCTAGCCTTAACAGAGAGCAGACTTTTCTAAATTATGCTAGTCATGAACTCAGAACCCCCATTGCAGTGATCCGCTCCAACGTTGAACTGCTCAATAAAATGAATGAAGCACAAGCCTTAAATGAAAAGCAGCAAAAGATAGTACAACGAATTGAACGTGCGGGCTTTACCATGACACATCTGACCGAAACCTTACTTTGGCTTGGACGGGATAATGCCATTCCTCCGCAAATATCCAATATCAAACTCAACGATATGATCCAACAACTTGTGGACGAGCTCCGTTATTTATTGCAAGGAAAAGCCGTTAGCGTTGAAATTAATTCACACCCCTTTGAGATTCAACTTCCCACCACCGCCTGTTTAATTGTATTAACCAACCTTATTCGTAATGCCTTTCAGCATACCCATACAGGAAGGGTGTCTATTCAACAGATAAACAACCATGTCACCATTGAAAATACCAATATTGAACCTAGCACAAAACAAGACGATTTAGGTTTTGGTCTTGGACTGCAATTAACCGAGCGACTCATTGAGAAATTCCATTGGCAATACACCAATGACTTTATGCCTATGGGCCATAGAGTCGAAGTGATTTTCACGCACAATAACCTTAATAAAACCGAGACGAAAGAATCAAAATCCATTGAGGGGCATTGAAAAAAGAGAGTTAACCACGCTCTATCCACAAGAAAATCGATAACACTAAATAACTATTGGCGTATCACTTTAGTATTAGCTACACTCATTTTATCAACGACTGGTTTTAATGTTTAAGATGATCCAGCTGGTTTTAATGTTTAAAATGATCCAATGCCAATGAATAGTGTATATTCTCCTCCATGGTGGGCTAAAAGCCCACACATTCAGACGATTTTACCTTCTATCACTCGAGTATTAGGACCTTTATTAAAGCGAGAGCGATTAGAGCTTCCCGATCAAGATTTTATCGATCTCGATTGGTTATCCAAACCCATAGAAAACCAACCCATTATACTCATGTTCCATGGTTTAGAAGGCAGCGCGGATTCCCATTATATCAAGCGACTTTTCATATCATGTCAATCAAAAGACTATTGTGCACTTATTCACCATCATAGAGGATGCTCCGGTGAACTTAATCGCCTGCCTCGTAGCTACCATAGCGGTGACACTGAAGATGTTCAACTGAGTCTACAACACCTAAAAGCACGTTACCCCAATAACCCTATTTATGCCGTTGGCTATAGCTTAGGGGGAAACGTACTGACTAAGTATCTTGGTGAGAAAAAAGAACAGAGTTTAATCGAGCGCGCGGTCGTCGTCTCAGCCCCTTTGCAACTCGCCGCTTGTGCCAAAAAACTAGAAAAAGGTTTTTCAAAAGTTTACCAAAGTTATTTAATTAAATTACTCCAACAAAAAATCATAGACAAAATGGAGAAAATGGCATTAGACAACTATATTCCTGTCACCAAACATCAAATCAAAAATTTAACCACCTTTCATGGCTTCGATCACCAAGTCACTGCACCACTGCATGGCTTTGATGGTGTCGATGATTATTATCGTCAGTCCAGTGGATTGCCCTTTCTCGCTCATATCGCTAAACCCACATTAGTCATTCATGCTAAAGACGATCCCTTTATGACAGAAGATGTGATCCCAGGCCCTGCCGAACTGTCACCACACGTCAGCTATGAATTACATAAACAAGGCGGACACCTTGGCTTTATTGAAGGCGGCAGTCCTTGGCACCCCAAATATTATCTCGAACGCCGCATTCTTGATTTTTTATTTCCTCATACAACAATATAAACGGATCCTATTTCATGCTAGTTCCTTTTGACGCATTACAACAACTCCCTCAAGACACAATAAACAACCTGATAAAAGAATACTTATTGACTCAATTAGAAGACGGTAGCTTTAGCCACACAGATGACAAAGCACTAAAAGATGCTATTATTAAATGCCATCAAGCACTTAAAACGGGTATTTTAATGGTCGAATACAGTGAAGAAGATGAATCTATTGCCATCAGGCATAAGGATAATATCACAAATATACAAGCGGAAAATTGACCTTAAGTCATTCAATCCGTATAACTATATCACGTGAAAATACATGCATCCTGATCCGTTCACTTTATCACGCGCTAAAAATACTTTTTTAGCGCTGAATTAATCAAGTGTGAGTCGCATTTCATCTATTTAGGTAATTACATGTCAGCAAAACATCCCATTATTGCAGTCACAGGCTCTTCTGGAGCGGGTACCACCACCACCACCACAGCCTTCACTGAAATATTTAGGCAACTTGGGATTAATGCCGTCACCATTGAAGGCGATAGTTTCCATCATTACACTCGTGCTGAGATGGAAGTCACTATTCGTAAATTGAAAGCAGAAAATCGCAGTATCAGTTATTTTGGCGCTGAAGCAAATGATTTTGTCAGATTAGAACAATGTTTTGAAGATTATGGAAAAACAGGGCAAGGAGAACATCGCTCTTACTTACATACTTTTGATGAAGCCGTGCCCTTTAATCAAATGCCAGGTACCTTTACTCAGTGGCGCCCGCTACCTGACAATACAGACATGCTTTATTATGAAGGCCTACATGGTGGAGTCATTACAGAGGATTGTAATGTCGCTCAACACGTTGATTTACTAATTGGTATGGTCCCCATAGTCAATCTAGAATGGATTCAAAAAATCATTAGAGATACAACCGATAGAGGCCATACTCGAGAAAAAGTCATGGGCTCAATCGTTCGCAGTATGGATGATTACGTGAACCATATCACTCCACAATTTTCACGCACTCATATCAACTTTCAGCGGGTGCCCACCATAGATACCTCTAACCCCTTTAGTGCAACCACCATTCCCAGCTTAGATGAAAGTTTTGTGGTGATCTGTTTTCATGATATTCAAAATGTCGATTACCCTTATTACCTCAATATGATCCAAGGCTCTTTCATGTCTCGCACCAATACCTTAGTGGTTCCCGGTGGAAAAATGTCCCTCGCAATGGAGCTCATTTTAACTCCCCTAGTCAAAGATTTGATGGAAAAACGTCAATCCCTTTTAAAAAATGAAAAATGATAAGTAAAAATAAGAAGCGAGAAACCAAACAGAATAAGAAATAGATAGAGCAAACCAAACATGCCATCAAAAAACGCTGAAAAAGCTAAACTAAAACAACCCATTCAGGCCTCAATCGGCCTCAGCCCCCAAAGTGGTGAAAGCCACCACTTTTTGGCATGACTATTTCGGCGTTTTTGCGGTGAAAAAAAGCGTGTTTTTAATGCTTAAAGCACGAACTTCGGCCAAGAGCCAAAGTCGCTGTTAAGGCAAGTTAAAGATGTCACATTAGGGAGCAAAGTAGACATGTCACACAAGTCGTATACCTGTTTAATCCCTTGTTAAACTCGCCTTAAACTCCACATCCTGCATAAACACGGCATTAATACATCTTGCTTGTGCCTTTCTACTA